>NZ_JAATOS010000022.1:0-27959 GCF_011806505.1 Salipiger sp. HF18
AGCGGCAGCCTGCTGCCCGCGGGCGAGGCGGCGCTTGTCGTGCCGCTGATCCTGACGGCGATGCTGCTCCCGGCCTCGGTCGCGGGCTGGGGCTGGCGCGAGGGCGCGGCGGCGGCGCTCTTTCCCCTCGCCGGGCTGAGCGCAGAGGCCGGGCTGGCGGCCAGCATCGCCTACGGTCTCATCAGCCTGCTTTCAGCCCTGCCGGGCGCATTCTTCCTGCGCTGCACGCCGCGGGCGACCCCCGAGGGCGCCTCCGGCATTGCCTCACCCCACGATTAACCTAGTCTCATTTCAAACCGGGAGGGTCCCATGCATTTGCCGACACTCACTCGCCGCCTGTTTCTTGGCGGCACATTGTCCACCGCCGGGGCCGCATTGCTCGCGCCAGGGCGGGCGAGGGCGCAGGACGCGGTCGCCCTGCAACTGTCGTGGCTGCACTCGGTGCAATTCGGCGGCAGCTACCTCGCCCGGAAGAACGGGTACTGGCGCGACGCCGGGCTCGAGGTCTCGCTGCTGCCGGGGGGGGCCCAATGCGCCGGTCGAGCCGCCGGTGGTGGCGGGCACGGCGCTGGTGGGCATCTCGGCGGCGGATTACACCGCCGCGGCGGGGAACCAGGGCGCGCCCTTCAGGATCATCGGCGTGGCCATGCAGAAGAACCCCTTCGCCATCGCCTCGCTGCCGGACAACCCGGTCAACAGCCCCGCCGATCTGGTCGGCAAGAAGATCGGCATGGCGCTCGCCAACACCCCGGTGCTCGAGGCGCTCTGCTCGATCAACGGCGTGGACATCGGCGGCATCGAAGTGGTGCCGACCCAGTACGATGCCGCGCCGCTGGTGCAGGGGCAGGTGGACTGCCTGCTGTGCTGGGCCACCGACCTGCCCGTCGCGATGGAGATCCAGGGGGTGGAGAGCGTCACCATGCTGCTCGCCGATCATGGCTACGCGGTGCACTCGCAGACTTACATCGCCACCGAGGACAGCCTCGCCAACCGCCGTGACCAGCTCGTCGCGCTGATGAAGGGCGAGGTCATGGGCTGGCAGGACTATAAGGCCGATCCCGAGGCCGCCGCCGCGCTGAGCGTCGAGATGTTCCCCGACGCGGGGCTCGATCTCGCGACGCAGAAGCTGCAGGCCGAGCGGCAGGTGCCACTGATGTTCTCGGATCTGACCGAGGCCGAGGGCTTTGGCTGGTTCACCGAAGAGACCGTGGCCGCGAATGTCGAGACGCTGAATCTCCTGGGCAAGCCGGTGTCGCCGGATCTCTGGGACCGCTCCATCCTGGAGGAGGTGCATGGCTAGGGGGCGCCGCGCGATCCCGCGGGTCGCCCAGGAGTGATGGACAGGCGGCCCGATATCCATCTGGCCGGGGTCGCCAAGAGTTTCGCTGGGGCGACCCGCCCGGTCGAGGCGGTGGCGCCGGTCGATCTCGTGCTTGCCGGGGGGCAGATGACCGCGCTGGTCGGCCCCTCGGGTTGCGGGAAGTCGACACTGCTGCGGCTGATCGCCGGACTCGAACCGCCGTCCGAGGGCCGGATCACCATCGGCACCGAAAGCCCGGGCGAGCTGCGCCAGCGCGCCGGGCTGGCCGTTGCCTTCCAGGACGCGGCGCTGCTGCCGTGGCGCTCGGTCGAGGGCAATATCGCGCTGGGGCGGGCGCTCGCGCGGAAGCCGCGCGACCCGGGGATGATCCGCGAGCTGATGTCACTGGTCGGCCTGTCGGGCTTCGAGCGCAACCGCCCGGCGGAGCTTTCGGGCGGGATGCGCCAGCGCGCCGCCATCGCCCGCGCGCTGGCCGGCGAGCCGGAGCTTCTCCTGCTCGACGAGCCTTTCGCGGCGGTGGACGCCCTGACCCGCGACCGGCTCAACACCGAGCTGCCGCCGCTCTGGGAAGCGCGCGGCGCGACCTCGATCCTGGTGACCCATTCGGTGGCCGAGGCGGTGCGCCTGTCGGACCGCATCCTCGTGCTGACCCCGCGCCCGGCGCGCATCGCCGCCGACATTCCGGTGCCCCTGCCGCGCCCGCGCGGTCCCGAGGTGCTGGCCTCGGAGGCCTTTCGCGCGCTCTGCACCGAGGTGACCGACGCGCTGCGCGACCACCAGTACCCCGAGAGCGTCGCCGCACAATGAGCGCAGGCCGGGGACCCCTGCGCGGCGGCCCCGCCGCACTGCGCGCGCAGCACCCGCTGCCGCGCGGGCTTGGCCTTCTGCTCGTCCTGCTGATCTGGGAAGGGGTCGCCCGCGCCACGGCGGGGAGCTTCATCATCGCCGCGCCGAGCCAGATCGCGGGATACATGGTCAGCCATTCCGGGCTGCTCTGGCGGGCGTTCGGCGCGACGCTGGCCTCGGCGGTGCAGGGGTTCGTCTGGGGCAACCTCGCCGGAGTGCTGCTGGCGCTGCTGGTCGTGTTGCTGCCGCGCGGCGAGCGGCTCTTGTCGACGCTCGCGCTGCTGGTCTTCTGCCTGCCGCTGGTCGCCACGGGGCCGATCCTGCGGGTGCTCTACGGGCCGGGCACCGGTCCGCAGGTGACGCTGGCGGCGCTGGCGGTCTATTACACCACCTTTCTGCCGGTGCTGGTGGGGCTGCGCGCGGCGCCGCAGGGCTGGTTCGACCTCGTGCGCAGTTACGGGCGCGGGCGCATGACCGCACTGCGCGAGGTCCGGCTGCCCGCGGCGCTGCCTTACCTGGTTGCCGGTCTGCAGATCGCCGCCCCGGCGGCCTTTCTCGGCGCCATGGTCGGCGAGTTCACCGGCGCGGAGCGCGGGCTTGGCGTGCTGACGGTGCGCGCGTTGCGGGCGCTCGACCTGCCCGCCACATGGGCCATCGCGGTGATCGCCGCCGGGGTCTCGATGCTGGCCTTCGCGGCGGTGGGCGCGCTTGGCCGCCGCCTCGACCTGGCCCCGCCGGAAGTGCTCATGGCGCCACCCGTCGCGCGCAGCCGCCGGCCGTGGGAGGCCCCCGCACAGGCGCTGCTGGCGCTCGCCGCCGCGCTGCTGATCTGGAAGGGCAGCATGGAGGTCTTCGGCCTGCCGCGCTTCTTCGCCAAGCGGCCAGAGGACGTCTGGTTCTACCTCGTCACCGGCCCCGGCGCCGAGGCACAGCGCGCCCGGCTCTTCGCGGCACTCGGCGAGACCTTGGCGCTGGCCGGGCCGGGCTACCTCGCGGGGCTTGGGCTGGGGGCGGGGCTGGCGCTCCTGCTGGCGCTGGCGCCGCGCCTCGGGGGGGCGGTGATCCCGCTGTCGATCGCGCTGCGCTCGATCCCGATCATCGCCACCGCGCCGCTGATCGTCTGGGCACTCGGGCGGGGCACCGCGGGCACCATCACCGTCGTCGCGGTGATGATCTTCTTCCCGACACTGATCGCCTGCCAGCACGGGCTCGCCCGGACGCCGCGCGCGGTGCTCGACCTCTTCGAGGTCTACGCCTCGAGCCCGCTGCGCCGGCTGCTCGGTGCGCAGCTGCCCGCCATGCTGCCCGCCTTCTTCGCTTCGGCGCGGATGGCGATTCCCGCCGCCATCCTTGCCGTCACCACCGCCGAGTGGCTGGCGACGGGGCGCGGCGTCGGCGCGCTCATGGCGACGGTCGCCTCGACCTCGGATTACGGCATGCTCTGGAGCGCCATCGCCCTTGTCGGGCTGGCGGCGGTTCTGGCACATGCGCTGGTGGCCGCGCTCGAGCGCGCGGTTCTGGCCCGCACCAGCGCCGAGCAGCTTGCCCGATGAGACCCTGCGCCTTTGCCATCCCCGGCGATCACCGCCAGAAGACCGGCGGCTTCATCTACGAGCGCCGCCTGCTGGAGGAGTTGCAGGCGGCGGGCCGGGCGGTGACCCATATCGCGCTGCCCGCCGGGTCGGCGGCGGCGGATCAGGACGCTGCGCTGCGCCGCGAGGTCTCGGGGGTGCTGGAGGCCCTGCCTCCGGACCGGCCGCTCATCCTCGACGGGCTGGTCTTCGCCGCGATGCACCCCGAGGCGCTGGCCCGGCTGTCCTGCCCAGTGGTCGCCATGCTGCATCATCCGATGGGGATGGAGCAGGGGCTTCCCGCGGATGTCGCAGCGCGACTGCTTGAGCAGGAGACGGCGAACCTGTCGCTTGCGGCAGAGATCGTCGTCACCAGCCCCCATACGCGGCAGACCTACATCGGGCTCGGCGCCGACCCCGCGCGGACTACCGTCGCGCTGCCGGGCTACGACGGGCCGCGTGATCTGCCCCGCGTCGAGGCGGGGCCGCGCATCCTCTCGGTCGGCCTTCTGGCGCAGCGCAAGGGCCATGACGTGCTGATCCGGGCGCTTGCGCTGGTCGCGGACCTCGACTGGAGCGCGCGCATCGTCGGAAAGACCCACAGTCCCGCCTACGCCGACGAGCTGGCCGCGCTCATTGCAGAGCTGGGGCTGCGCCAGCGGGTCGACCTCGCCGGTGAGATTTCCGATGCGGCGCTCGCCGAGGCCTATCGCAGCGCCCGGATCTTCGCACTCGCGACGCGCTACGAGGGCTACGGGATGGCGCTGGCCGAGGCGCTCTGCCACGGGTTGCCGATCGTGAGCTGCGCCACCGGCGCGGTGCCCGGCACCGTCGGACAGGCCGCCCTGCTCGCCGCCCCGGATGACCCCGAGGCGTTCGCCGCGCACCTGCGAACCCTGCTCCGGTCCGGCACCGCCCGGGACGAGCTCTCCACCCGCTCCCGCGCTCTGGGGCGGGCTCTGCCGCGCTGGAAGGACACCGCAGCGGTCATGGGGCGGGTTCTGGATGGACTTCGGCGCTGAACCGGAGGCCGTGCAGCCCTCAGTCGCGATCAGGTTTGGCCGGATATTCGGGGCGAATCTCGCGCTTCTGGCGCAGCAATCACAAGCGCAGGCGCGACCCGCTCAAGCGCCTGATCCAGTGTGTGGCCGTCATGGTGCTTGCGGGCCGCAGCTGGAGTGCGCCCCAGCGGATGGACCAGGTTGGCCGGTTGAATTGACCTCCTGCGGGCTTTCAGAGGAAGAATGCCTATGCCCAGACGCCACCGAAGGCATAGTGCCGAATTCAGGCGCCAGGTCGTCTCCGAGTTTCAGGGCGGCGAGACGCTTCACGCGCTCGGCCGCCGCCACGACCTGTCGCGCAACCAGATCCGGGTCTGGATCGAAAAAGCGGAAGCAGGCGCGCTCGACCAAGACGTGGCGGCGGCCGAGCTGATGGCCGACCACGAAGCCCGGATCGTTGCGCTGGAGCGGCTTGCCGAACAGGGCTTCTTCGGATCTATGAGCCGCCGCGGCAACCCGTACGAGTTCAAGCTGGTCCGCGCCAGCGGATCGAACGGTCCGGGGGACCGTTCGAAGGCGCAGAACGCAAAGGCCCAGAGCGTCATGAAGACACTGAAGGTGGAGGACGCTTACCTTATGGAGTATGAGACGCTCGACGACGTC
This sequence comes from Salipiger sp. HF18, assembly GCF_011806505.1. Taxonomy (NCBI): domain Bacteria; kingdom Pseudomonadati; phylum Pseudomonadota; class Alphaproteobacteria; order Rhodobacterales; family Roseobacteraceae; genus Salipiger; species Salipiger sp. HF18. Next base: position 5,403 of record NZ_JAATOS010000022.1, read on the forward strand.
GCCACCGGCCCGCCCCGTTTCATCGAGGCCTACAACCACCGCCGCCTGAGAATGTCCATCCGCAGGGGCGCACTCCAGTAGGGGGGGCAATTTTGCGAGCCGATTGACAGAAGGCCGCCGAAGAGGGAAGCCGATCAACGGCTATAAGGGCAAAACCGCGGTTAGGCGGGGCATTCGACGTGCGCGAAAACTCTTGACTGGGACGCCCCCCGTTCCCGAAGTCCTGAGCCAGGGGCCACCCCTTCGGGTAGTTTGACAACTCTCCTGGAGGTCCTGAAGGAGCACTCGGGCATCAGGTTTTCGAAGATGTCATCCATAGAGCTTCAAACAACTGTCGTTGCATTGTGGCGAACTCTACGCTTTCGATGATCATCCCATAGTTTTCGCGCATGGACGAGATCAGGCAGACCTTGTCGTCATAGATGAATGTCGTCATCGACAAGAGGACATTCTCAGGGGCGAAGCGGAGATTGCGCAGATCGCCGGAATCCGACGGCCAGATCGAGGCGACATCTTTCGTGCGGGACCGGATCACCCGGAGCCAGATCTGCTTTTCCTTGCGGGCGGCGATGAAATTCTCCATTTCCTCAAGCCCCGGAACATCGCGCAGCTCGTCCATGGACAAAATGCCCAGCAAGGTCGGGTTTGGGCCCTTGATGCTCAAGGTGTCTTTCAGCGCGATCAAAATCCCCTCGCGTCCTTCGTGATACCGAATGCGGGGCTTGCCCTTCGCGCGATTATAGAGTGAGCGCAGTTCCGGCATAACCTCGTTGAGCATCTGTTTGCGGGCTTCGATCCGCTCCAGCAGGACAGAGGGATCTTCGGCGACAACAATGCGCTTGTTGCCGCGTTTCACGATGACAACGAGACCCTCTTCCTCCAGACGCGACAGCGCGTCATAGGCCGTGGTGCGGACCAGACCTGCGCGCGTGGCCACATCGGAAATGGGCGCCTCGCCCAGTTCGATCGCCGCGACATACAAGCGGTAGAGCGTACCGCTAATGCCGAGCTTCGACAGTTTTCCTTGAAAATCATACATCCGTCAGGCCCCAAACCTCTAAACTCCTAAAATAATGCGGCTTCATAACGCCCACAAGGGAATCTTTCCTGTCGGAAGCATTCGACAAACCGAGTCGATTCGTGTGTCGAAAACGTCCGACAGAATGCCTGAAGTCCTCACAGAATCGCCTAATAAGTGATCAAGTTCGAACGATCATGATCGTTTGAACGCCATAATAGGCTGAAAAAGCGGGATTATATGGGCAATGTTGACAGGCGGGCGCAAAATTCACACAAAACACCGGTGTCTAAACCAATCGACTAACCGAGGTGAGCGATGACTTTCAAAGCGGCAGTGATCCAGGCAGGCGCCGTGCCATTCGATATCGAGGCCAGCCTCGCCAAGGCGGAGGTGCTGATTGCCGAGGCCGGTGCGCAGGGCTGTCGTCTCGCCGTGTTCCCCGAAGCCTATATTTCCGCATACCCCAAGGAGCAGAGCTACGAGATCTCCGTCGGGGTGCGCACGGACGCAGGTCGAGAAGAGTTCCGGCGCTACGCCGACAGCGCCATTGAAATCCCCGGCGCCGAGGCCGAGCGTCTGGGACAGGCGGCCGCCGCAGCCGGGCTTTACCTCGTGATGGGCGTCATCGAACGCGAGGCGGGCACGCTCTATTGCACGGTGGTCTTCTTTGGCCCCGACGGGGCGCTTTTGGGCAAACATCGCAAGCTGATGCCAACCGGCGCGGAACGTCTGGTCTGGGGCTTTGGCGATGGCTCGACACTGCCCACCTTTGACACTGACATTGGCAACCTCGGCGCCGTGATCTGCTGGGAAAACTACATGCCGATGATGCGCATGGCCATGTATGGTCAGGGCATCAACCTCTATTGCGCCCCCACCGCCGACGACCGGGACAGCTGGCAAGCGACAATGAGACACATCGCCCTCGAAGGGCGCACCTTTGTGTTTTCGAGCTGCCAGGTGCTGAGGGAAAAAGACTTCCCCGAAGACTATGCCTTCACCCGGACCGATCCCGATCGCATCATGATGCGCGGTGGCAGCGTGATCCTTGATCCCTTGGGCAATGTCCTTGCCGGGCCGCTGTTCGACGAAGAGGGCATCCTTGTCGCGGAGATCGATCTGAACGCCGTGACACGGGGCAAGCTCGATTTCGACGCCGCCGGGCACTACGCCCGTCCGGATGTTTTCGAACTGCGGGTGAACACGACGCCCCGCGCGCCAGTCACCTACTCCAGAGCCAATGGATAAGGGGGTGGCGATGCAACGCTTATCCGGCGCTTTCACCCACTTGCTCAACCTGCTCTCCGGGCTCGCCTTTGCCGCCGCCCTTCTAATCAACGCCGCCAATGTTGCAGGGCGATACCTGTTTCACAGCCCGATCTTCTGGGCCGAGGAGGTCACGACCCTGCTCATCATCTGGTCGGTGTGCCTGATGTCCTATCGGTTGACCCTGCACGGGGAAAACCTCTCTGCCGAAATTCTCAAACCGCTTTTGCCGCGTGCCGCATTGCGCTGGGTCGCCTTTGTCCTCGCCGCCGCAGGCGCCATCCTCTGCGGCTATTTCGCCTATAACGCCTATCTCGTCGTCGAGTTGGTCGCCCGGTTCTCCCAGGTGACAAACGTGGCCGAAATTCCCAAGCAATACGTCAATGGCTCGATCTTCGCGGCCTTTGTGCTGGCCTGCCTTGGTGGCATCGTGCGCGGCCTCTCGCTGCTCGTTTCCGACCAGCTCCTCGCCGCATCCGAGCCCGTCGAAGTTCAAGACGCACTGGCAGGTTCCAAATGACACTCATCGCCATTCTCGCCGGCTTGCCGCTGCTGCTGCTGATCGTCGGCTTGCCGATCTATCTTGTCCTGCTGACCACCGCGAGCGCCGCCATCCTCACCCAGATGAGTGTCCCCGCCACGATGGTGCCGCAGATCATGTTCGGTGGCCTGGATAAATTCGCCCTGCTCTCCGTGCCGTTCTTTATCTTTGCAGGTGAGATCATGTCGCGCGGCGGCGTGTCGCGGCGCATCGTCAATTGCATCCTGATGCTGTGCGGCGGATTGAAATCCGCCCGCCCGATGACGGCCATCGGCGCCAGCGAATTTTTCGGCGCGGTCTCCGGCTCAAGCCCGGCCACCGTCGCCGCCATCGGCCGGTTGATGTACCCGAGCCTGCGCGACGGCGGCTATAGCGAAAAGTTCTCCCTTGGCCTCATCACCTCCGCAGGCGGCATCGCAAGCGTCATGCCGCCCAGCATCCTGATGATCCTTTATGCGGCCTCCTCCGAGCAATCCGTCACCGCGCTCTTTGCCGCCGGGATTCTGCCCGCCCTGCTGCTCGGCCTCGTCATTGTCGGATACATCCTCTGGGTGTCACGCAAAATGAAACCTTCGGGCGCCGACACCGTGCAAAAAGGCGAGGCCCTGTCGCTCCTGCTCTCGGCCCTGCCCGCACTCGGTACGCCTGTCGTCATCCTCGGCGGCATTTATTCCGGCATCTTTTCCCCGACGGAATCGGCAGGTGTTGCGGGCGTCTACGGTGTTCTGGTCGCGCGGTTCTTTTATCGTGAAATCACGTGGCGCGAAATCTGGAGCGTTGTGCTCAGCTCTGCCCACCTGACCGCGCAAATCCTGCTCGTCGTCGCCGCCTCCGGGGTTTTTTCCTGGGTCCTCACCACCAGCGGCGTGCCGCAAACCCTCGTCAATTTCGTCGAAGCCGCCTCAAGCGAGCCCTGGGTGGTCCTGCTGACGATCAACATCTTCCTGCTGATCGTCGGCTGTTTGATGGACCCGGTCTCCGCGATCGTTCTGTTGACGCCGATGCTGGTGCCCGTGGTCACCCATCTCGACGTAAACCTCGTCCACTTCGGCGTTATCATGGCCGTGAATCTGAGCATCGGCATGTTCACACCGCCCTTCGGTCTGAACATCTTCACCTCCAATGCCCTGTTCGGCGCCCCGATTTCGCGCATCAGCGCCGGATTGGTGCCCTTCATCATCCTGCAAACGCTGGCCCTACTTCTGATCACCTACGTGCCCGCGATCTCCCTGCCGCAACTCTTGTTCTGATCCCTCTCTCTGACCCTCAAAATGGAGCTCTCACATGTCACTATTCCGACCCAGCCGACGCAACATGGTCAAAGCCGCGGGCACCTGCCTCGTGCTCGCGACCCTCGGCGCCGCCCCTGCCTTTGCGCAAGAGTTCACCATGAAACTGGCCACCGCCACGGTGAATGATGTCCAGACAGAAGCCATCAAACGCTTTGCCGCACGTGTCGAGGAACGTTCCGAAGGCCGAATCAAAACCGAGCTGTACCCCGCTGCACAGCTTGGTTCGAACGCCCGTATGATCGAGGGCCTGCAATTCGGCACCGTCGAGTTCTACACCGGCCCCGCCGCCTATCTCGTTGGCGTCGACACGCGCTTTCAGGTCACCGACCTGCCCGCGATTTTCGAAGATGCCCGCCACGCTCAACGGGTGTTCAGCGATCCGACTTTCCGCGAAACCTTCCTCAACCTCGGCACCGACAAGGGCCTCGTCGGTCTTGGCACCTATATCTACGGCAACACCGCCTTTGCGACCGCCTTTCCCGGCGACACCGTAGAGGCCTTCAACGGCAAAAAACTCCGCGTGCTCGCCTCAAAAGTCGAACGCAAAGGCGTCGAACTAATGGGTGCCACCGCCGTGCCCATCGACTTCAGCGAGGTTGCCACAGCCTTGCAGCAAGGCACCGTGGACGGCATGAAAAGCTCGCCGCCCGCCTTCACCTCGCTCAAACTCTACGACATCGTGAAACACATCACCGCCACCGAAGACGGCGTGATGGGCGAAGTCATGATGGCCAGCAAGATTTGGTGGGACACCCTGCCAGAAGACTTGAAAACCATGCTGCAAGAAGAGGCCACCGCCCTTGAGCCAGAGCTTTACGACTATGTTCTGGAAGATCAGGCCAACGCCTACAAAACCTGGGAAGAGATGGGGGGCACCGTCCATTACCTCCCGAAAGACGAACGTGACGCCCTTCTGGCCGAAATGCGCGTCGCTGTGCTTGAGCTGTTGAACGAAGATCCCAAGACCGCGGAGATGCTCGCGGTGCTTCTGGACGCTGCAGAGCGCACAGCAACGCAGTAAGACATCCCCAAAACCCGCGCTGCCCTGTCCCATGTCAGGGCAGCCGCTGTTTGAGAGAGGCTTTTCCATGCACTACGACTTGACGTCCCTCGAGGCGCGCAAACGCTACAAACTTCTGTCGTCGCTTGTGGTGCCGCGCCCGATTGCATGGGTATCCACCCTCTCGCCCGATGGCATCGTCAATCTTGCCCCCTATAGTTTCTTCAACGTGATGGGCCATGACCCGGCAATTGTGGCGCTTGGAATTTTGGAACACCCCGAAAAACCGCTCAAAGACACCGTGCGCAACATCATGGAATCCGAACGTTTTACGGTCAATCTGGTGACCGAAGCGCTGGCGGCACAGATGAACCAGACCGCGACGGACCTGCCCTACGCCGAAAGCGAAGCCGACATAGCCGCGCTCGCCATGGCCCCAGCCACTGCCAACGGGGTTCCCGGCATCGCGCAGTCGCCTGTCCGGTTGGAATGTCAGTTGATGCAAACCATATCGACGCGCACACGCCAGAAAATCGTTCTGGGGGACATTCTCGCGCTTCACGTCGAGGACGCGCTCATGCTCGATTCAGAGGCGGCCAGAATTGATCTAGAGGCGTTTCTGCCGATTGCTCGCATGGGCGGCGCGGGCCTCTATTGCAGAACGGCGGATCGTTTCAGCCTTGCGCGCCCGGACAGAAACACCCAGCCGCTTGACTGAGCCGACCGGGGGAGCTGACGGCATCAAGGCCGCCACCGCGCGGGAGCTGTACACCACGTGGCAGCGCTGCCGTGTCCACTTCCGCCGCGCTGGCTGCGGCCGCTTTGCGCCCGCGGGGGTCTCCTTGCCCGCCGGTGCCAGGTCAGGTGTGACGTCGGCCTCGGCTCTTGCGGCCTGGGCGTGGCGTGGCCCGCGTAGCGGGCCGTGGCCTCTGCGAGCCGGCTGCTCGCCTTTGCTTGCTCGGCGGCATTTGGCAGCGCATGCGGCATGCCCTTGACAGCCTGCAAGGCGTCGCGATCGCGCGGGGTCAGGCTGGCGATGTCGAGATCCCCGGTGAGCACCGAGATCATCTTGGCTGGCACCTCGGTCAGCACCGTGCGCAACGCCGGGGTGGGGGAGTCGGGCCTGACGGTCTTGAGGATGTCCTCGAACCATTCGAGCGTCCGCTCGGCAATCGAGTAGTCCGACTGCCCGGGCCGGATCAGAACGAGATCGGTGGCGAGGATCAGGTCTTCGGTGTCGGCATTGGCGCCCGGGCGGGTGTCGATCAGGACGAGATCATAGCCCTCGGCTTCCATGCGGTCGTATTTCAGTCTTGGTCTGCTCACGTCGCTCTCCGGTCCCGGCAATGCGTTCATGGAAAAGCTGTCGCAGGCGTTCTTCGCGTCGGCGCAAACCCCGGAAGAAGGAGGCTCTCTCATGGTCGAGCCCGATACCCTGATGCCGTCCGAAACCCACGCCACCGCGCAGGACGCGCGCTTTGATCCCGTCGCGGCCATGGTGCAGGCGCGGGACAAGATGCTGGCCGAAGCGCAGGAGACCTGGGACAGCATCCAGGCCATGGAGGCCAGCCCCGAGCGCGTGCGGATGGAGGCGGAGTTCTCCCGCACCAGCGCGGAGCTGCTGTCTGCGACGCAGGCCGATCCCTTCTTCCGAGATCACGCCACGATTGCGGAGCCGGGTGACGATCTCTTTGCAAATCTCACCCTGTCATCCCTGCAGCATGTGCGTGAGGGGCTGTGGGCAGACGATCCGCGTGTCGGCAAGATCACCAGAACGCTGGACGATCTGCGGGACGCGCTGACCAGCGCGTTCTCGAAAGACCCCGAGGTGGTGGCGCAGATGGGGACGGCGCCGGAGGAACTTGCCGGGTGCGTGCTGCAAGGGGCGCATTCCATCGCGCAGGCGGCGATGTGGCGGGCGCGGGCGGAAAGCCTGGACGAGGAGTCCTCCGCGCGCCTGACCGTGGTGCTGGAGAAGGGACATCGGATGGTCGAGGGCGTGGCGGTGCCGCGGGATCTTGCCGAGCATCTGGCCCTCGATCAGCTGCTTACCTTGGACAAGCACCACCAGCTTGCCGACGTTCTCGTCATCGAGGCCCTCGTCGATCGGATGGCCGGCGCGTTGTCCAATGGGGACCTCGCGAAGGTGTTCGCGGGAGACAGCACGCCGCTGCAGGATGAGATCCGCGATCCCGCCGTTCGGGCGGCCGTCGCGGCCGAGCTGAAGAACGAAGCCGATGTCGTGGCCGGGCATGGACCCAGAGAGGGCGAGACCGTGGAGGCCTATCAGGCCATGGCGCACGCGTGTCAAGCTGAACTGGCGGCAGAGCGGTCGCCAGACCACTTGCGCCGATGCCGGCGGTCCGGCGGCAGCCAGTCCAAACGTAAGGCTGAGACTTATCAGACGTTTCCACATGATCTTCTCCTTCCCCTTCCTGGGGTCGGAGAACTCAAGGACAACGACCCCCGCTCCAAGTTGCGTCATGTATATGGTGTCTGAGCACTGCGATTACACCGAAGTTTGCCGAGCTTTTGATCCGCTGCGTGAGTAACCGTCTTTGTCTTGCTGTCCCATTCAGGTGTCGGGCGCAGATCGACTCTGAGGTGCGTGGCCACAATCCAAGGATTTTGTGTGCATCAAAAAATATTTTGCTGCAGACCGCCAGTGTGTGTATCAATTTCGTATTTGATGCACACGAGCGAAACGCAGGTACAAGATGGATCCGATATCGCACTCCCGCGCCGCCCAAGTCGCGTATCAAGACTTGCTGCGCATGCATCTCGACGAGGCGGCGTCGGAGATCATCGGCAGTATCGAGGAGCGTCGCCGCAATGGGCGGACCTATCTCTATGACCGGTTCCGGATCGGGACCGAGATGAAGAGCCGCTACCTCGGCGAGGACAGTCCAGAATTGCGCGATCGCCTGGCACGCGCTGCCGACTTAAAAGCAGAGGCCCAAGAGCGAAGAAAACGCATGTCTCGTCTGGCGCGCGTTCTGAGGGCCGAAGGCATGATCGCAACCGATCGGGAGACCGGCTCCTTGCTCCTGGCGTTCGCGCGCGCGGGCGTCTTCCGGCTGGGCGGTACGTTGATCGGAACCGGAGCCTACGGGCTCTATCAGGGGGAGCTTGGCGTTCGCTTTGACTCTGAAGAGCTTGCCCAGACAGGTGACATCGATTTCGCGAGTTTCGAGCGGCTCTCAGTGGCACTTGGCGACCGGGTGGAGGAAGAGCCGGGGGAGATTCTACGGTCGATGAAATTCGAAGCTGTCCCCGGGGTTTATGATCGGCAGATCTGGAAGTGGCGCCAAAGCGGCGGCGAAGCCATGGTCGAGTTCCTGACACCGGCTTTTGGCGACGAGGGCATCAAGCCGCTTCCGGCACTGGGGGTCAGCGCACAAGCGTTGAACTACCTCAATTTCCTGATTGCGGAGCCGATTCACGCCTTGGCGCTCTACCGCTCCGGAGTCCTTGTGCAGATCCCGCGCCCCGAGCGCTTTGCAATCCACAAGCTGATCGTGGCCAGCAGACGGCACGGCGGGCCGGACGAAGCGAAGGCACGAAAAGACCGGGCCCAGGCTGAGTTCCTCATCGGCATCCTCGCCGACGATCGGCCTGACGAACTCGCCGAAGCTTACGACCACGCGCTGTCGCAAGGCCCCCGATGGCGAGAGCGGATCGCCTCAAGCCTCGGACGCATGTCGGGCACAAAAGACCTTCTGCACAGGCTCGCGTAAACTGGAGAGGATGGTCCAAGGATCAGGAGGTTTGGTCTGCGTGACGAATGACTTCACCCCGTTATCCCGACGGGTTGTCCAGAGGCGGCCTCAGACCGCAAACCTCCTGAGTATATGGCATGCGGCGCCATCGGCTATGTAGATCTTCCTGAGGGGGCGGTTCAATTCGTTAATCCGCAATGCGCTTGCGGCCGTACGCCGGTCGTCAACCCTTGCGTTCGTGAGGGATCTCCACCCCCAGCGCCCGTGCCAGGCGAGAAAAGGTGGTCGGGGAGAGCCCGCTGGACGCGGCGATCGATCGCAGGCTCGTGGTCGCAGCTTCGATCGGGTTCTGGACAATGTGGTCGGCCGCTTGCTGCAAACCCTCGGTGAGCTCGGCGTAATGGCTCGCCACCAGATCGGTAATCGTTTTGCTGTCTGAACCCGGTGCCATCAGTCCCCCCGTTTCGCCGAAAAGTTAAATTTGTAATTATATGAGTCAATCAGAGTTACGAACGTAACAAGAAAATCTGCTGATGGTCGGCCCGCCTGCTGTCACGGGCTATACCGCCTTGCCCGGCGGAAAGCGGCACCGTCGATGGATGCGTAAAATAGGCTTAGGGCGCGACCCGGTCGGCAAGCGCTCCGGCTCGCAGGCAACCCTGATGCAGCACTGCACGGAAGCCACGCTGCATCCCGAGAGCGGAGCCGCTTGGGCTGAGATCCTGGAGCGAATTGGCGTAAGGGTCGCGCGTCCCAAGACTGGCGGCTGCGGCATGGCGGGAACATGGGGCCACGAAACCCGGAACGCAGAGGCAGCCGCCCGGATCTTTGCGCAGTCATGGGACCCCGCTCTGCAAAGCAGCGCGGGACCGGTCATCGCGTCAGGATATTCCTGCCGGTGTCAGGCGGAACTCCATACGGGCATCCGGCCACGGCATCCGCTCAGCCTGATCAGGGACATGCTGAACCCGGATCGAAGCCACGGCAACCTGACCGAACGGTAGCGCAAGCGTGGCGATACCGGCTTCAGCCACGCCTGCTGCCGCGCGGATTCTGCGCTTTCTTCCCTTCTCGTCGAAGCCATGCGGCAAGATGGACCGAGGGTTCCAAGGCTTGGCCGCTTGGCGTCACGAGGTAGTATTGCGCGCCCGACTTTGCCGGCAGGTGCGCGATCATCTGAAGTGTGCCATTGGCGAGTTCCTTCTCGATGAAGTACGAAGGGATAAGCGCAGCCCCCAGGCCAGAAATCGCCCCCGAGATGACCAGCGAGAACTGATCGAAAAGCGTTCCTGACCCGTCCTGACTTGGGTCGAGATTGTAGGCACTGCGAAATTCTTCCCATTGGTTCGGGCGCGACGACAGATAGAGCGGCGGTATGCGGTTGAGGTCTGCGGCGCTTGCGATGTTCCGTTGGCGCGCCAGGTCCGCTGAAACAACGGCGAGAACGTCCTCGGGACACAGGGATTGCAACTGCCCGCTTGGCCAGTCCTCAGTTCCATAGTGGATTGCCAGGTCGATCCGCTCCTCCAACAGATCGAAAGGTTCGGTGTAGCTTCGGATCGATACGGTGACGTCCGAGTGTTCCGCAAGATACCTGCTCAATCTCGGAACCAGCCAGTGGGCCGCAAAAGTCGGCGGTGCCCCGATCGCAATGTGACTGCGCCGCCCCCCCGACGCGACCGCGCGCTCGACTGTTTGCTCGAGGCTGTGCAGGTCCCGCTCCAGGTCACGAGCAAGGCGCAGGCCGGCGTCGGTCAGGCGGACGGCGCGGCCTTCTCGCCGGAACAGGCTGACACCGATCTGGCGCTCCAGCTCCCGGACCTGCCGGTTCGCAGAGCCTTGCGTGATACCAATCTCCTCTGCCGCAAGGGTAAAGCTCTCATGTCGTGCCGCGGCCTCAAAGCAGGTCAGAGCGGAGATTGATGGAAGTCGGCGGCGCATTGCATATCAATTCCATTACCATTAGGCACGAATATTGTCCTTTTTCGTGCATATTCCAAGAACGTCGTATGCCCTATCCTGCCATGGACCTGAAGTTTGAGGTTTATTGCCGCCGAAAGGACAAGTTATGCGATCGGCTGATGACCATGCCATGCAAGACATCCGCGCAATATCCGGTCCGATACGGGACGACGGCGACATTGCCGCCGCGCGCCTCAAGGGGCTGGAACTATCCGAGATCGTACAGATCTCCGAACGCGCCGCGGCGCTGCGTGCGGAAGGGCGGGACATCATCGCGCTGAGCACCGGCGAGCCGGACCTGCCAACGCCGGACTTCGTGATCGACGCCGCACATCAGGCCGCCTGCGCCGGTCAGACCCGCTATACGGCAACCGTGGGCACTCCTCAGTTGCGCGCGGCCGTTGCGCAAGGCGCCGGAGTTACGCCATCCGAGGTCATCATCTCGACCGGTGCCAAGCAGGTGCTTGCGAACGCGATGTTGGCCACGCTGGATCCGGGCGACGAGATCGTGATACCCGCGCCCTTTTGGACCAGCTACGGCGATATCGTCCGCCTTGCTGGGGGCGTTCCCGTGATCATTCCCTGCGACATGGCGGATGATTTCAAGTTGAGCGACGCCGCGCTGGAACAGGCGATAACGCCGCGCACGCGCTGGCTGATGCTCAACTCCCCCTCAAACCCAACGGGCGCCGTCTACTCGGAACAGGAAATCCGCGCGCTTGCCGACGTGCTCGAAAAGCACCCTCAGGTCTGGGTGCTTACGGATGAGATCTATCGCGAACTGTCCTTCGTCCCTTTCACGTCGTTCACCGATGCCGCGCCAGCCCTGAAGGACAGAACCCTTGTCGTCGATGGCGTATCCAAGGCCTGGTCGATGACGGGATGGCGCATTGGCTGGGGAATCGGTCCGCGCAAGCTCGTCGGCGAGATGATCAAGGTACAGGGTCAGATCACGTCCGGAGCCTGCTCGGTCTCGCAAGCCGCCGCCCTCGCCGCAATCACCGGACCGCGGGAGGAACTGGCCAGGCGCAATGAACTATTCCTGCGCCGCCGGGATACTGTCGCCGCAAGACTATCGGCCATAAAGGGGTTGCATTGCCCGCCATCCGACGGTGCGTTCTATGTATTCCCCTCATGCGCTGAGTTGCTGACGTCGCAAGGCGGCTCGTTCGCCTCCGACACCGAATTCTGCGCCTGGCTTCTCGAAAAGACTGGCGTCGCGGTGGTGCCGGGGCGCGCTTTCGGTTTGCCTGGACACTTCCGACTTTCGTTTGCCTATTCCGACGCCGATCTGGAAGAGGGCATTTCTCGGATTCATGCGGCTTTGGACAGGAGGGCCAATTGATGGACGGCAATGAACCCTCCCTTTCCACAGTCGACCGGGAAGCCCCTTTCCGGCTGACGAAGACCGCGAACGGCTATGTGCTGAAACGGCTATGTACTGAACGGTTCCAAGATGTGGATCGTCAAGCGCAACAACTGCGGCAGGGCCTTGGATGTCGCTCGGATGGCGCGGGACATGTGTGGCGGCAACGGTATTCAGGAGGACTTCCAGGTCATGCGCCATGCGATGAACCCCGAAACCGTCAATACCTATGAAGGCACCCATGACGTTCATGCCCTGATCCTCGGGCGGGCGATCACCGGGTTGCAGGCTTTCTTCTGATTTTTTCTGCGAGTGATGCATGGACCGCGCCGAAATCGTACATGAGAACTTCCTGAAGCGGGTGGCCGGTGGCGACCTGCCTGGTGGCGTCCCGCCCTCGGGGCCGCTTTCCGGGCCTGAAGCGGTCACGGTCTATCGGGCCGGGTGCCTGTCACGCGCACTCGACCGGCAGAGCCGGGTGATGCAGAAGGGGGGGCAGGGCTTCTACACCATCGGCTCGTCGGGGCATGAAGGTCTGGCAGCGGTAGCTGCGGCGCTTCGGCTGACCGACATGGCGTTCCTGCATTACCGCGACGCGGCCTTCCAGATTGCGCGGGCGGGGCAGGTGCCGGGCCAGTCCATCGCCTGGGACATGCTGCTGTCGTTCGCGGCCTCGTCCGAGGATCCGATTTCGGGCGGGCGGCACAAGGTTCTGGGGTCCAAGGCGCTGAACATCCCGCCCCAGACCTCCACCATCGCCTCGCACCTGCCCAAGGCGGTCGGCGCGGCCTATGCCATCGGCGCAGCGCGGCGCCGGGCGCCCGAACACAAGGCGCTGCCCGACGATGCCATCGTCTACTGTTCGTTCGGCGACGCCTCGGCCAACCATTCGACTGCGCAAGGCACGTTCAACACGGCGCAGTGGACCTCCTACCAGTCGGTCCCGCTCCCACTTCTCTTCGTCTGCGAGGACAACGGCATCGGCATTTCCACCAAGACGCCGAAGGGCTGGATCGCGGCGACTTTCCGGGATCGGCCGGGGCTCAAGTATTTCCACTGCAACGGTCTCGATATCTACGAGACGTTCCGTGTGGCGTCGGAGGCCGCGCACTATGTTCGCACCCGAAAGAAGCCCGCCTTCCTGCATGTCGGCACCATTCGGCTTTACGGCCATGCCGGGGCCGATGTGCCGACGACCTATCTCAGCCGCGAGGAGGTCGAGGCCGAGGAGGCGAACGATCCGCTCCTGCATTCGGTACGGCTGATGGATCAGGCCGGGGCGCTGGCACCGGCCGGGGCGCTCTCGATCTACGAAGAGACGAACGCCCGCGTTGCGCGAATTGCAGGTGAGGCGGTCACGCGCCCCCGGCTGAAGACGGCGGGCGACGTCATGGCCAGTATCATCCCACCGAAACGGCTGTGCCGCCCTACGAACGGCCCGACGCCCGAAGCCCGTGCCGCGGCCTTCGGGCCCGACACGAAGGCGATGGACGAGCCGCAGATCATGTCGCGCCTGATAAACTGGGCGCTGACCGACCTGATGCTGGAACATCCCGAAGTCGTCATGATGGGCGAGGATGTGGGCCGCAAGGGCGGCGTCTATGGCGTGACGCAGAAATTGATCGCCCGCTTCGGCCCCGACCGGATGATCGACACGCTCCTGGATGAACAATCCATCCTCGGTCTCGCAATCGGCATGGCGCAGAATGGCTTCATCCCCATGTTCTACGAGTTCGATCTCGAGACGCATATACCAACAAGACGGAACAGGACCGAGATTTGTGACAGGCAGAGCCGGTGTTGTTTCGTCTCGAACGTCCGCACCGCCGCAGCGAATGGTCTCAACCAGCCGATTCCGTGGAAAAACACCCGTTCGCGAGCGCAGAAGATCGACGGCTGAACGTGGTGCGAGCGGCTTTCCTGTCAGGCGTTTCGCGGCTGCTGCGGTGCAGGATGCTGATCGACACGTAAATCATCACGCATAGGCAGAGCTACCCGACACACGTGGGCGTGGAAACCCGTCAGGGCTTTTCAAGACAGATGACACTCGCTTTGAGTGGGCTGACGCTTGCTACGACGAAGGCTGGGATAGCGAAGGCGTGAAGCGCGGAGACATCAACTATCGCAGCGCTTCGCGCCTTTGCGTTAGGCGCACTTCGCCGGTCTCTGGGACCCGGCGAAAGTACTAGCTTTCAAACACCCCAGAAATTTGATCGTCAGCAAAATTCTGATAGAATTGCCTTCGGGTCTTAGGTCTCAGGAGGGTAAGCTAGTGCGGAAGCCGACACAATCTGATGACCAGCCAGGCGGCCAGCCAAGCAACCTGATGGAGCGCATTGCGTCAGTGCAGCTACGTGCGCGAGCGATATCAACTGAGGCGACACTGAGCGAGGCTGAGTTAAAAGCTTTCATGGATGAACAGTGGGCTGAAAACAGCTAGGGGACTTCACGCGGCATACTCCAGCTCGAGACTGTTGGTACAATCTGCGGTTCGCTCTGTTCGGCGACTTAACTCAAGTTCAAATTGACATAGGCAGCCTACGTTGTGCGGCGGGAGCGGTTGTTGTGACATTCCACAAAGTTTCGGTCAGATACCGTCAATTCAAGCATCAAGCGCCGGAGGACCGGCACCCGTTCCCTGAGCCACGCACGAGCCTGGCATCGCCACGACGGGCGGATGTTGTTGAAAAAGTCGGCCCGAGAACGCGTTTTGGGCTGCCCTCAGGCTCGGGTGTCGCCGTTTGGTTCGGGCAATCGCCCGTCGCGCCGCCTTGTAGCGACTATCTGGCCACTTAGATCATGCCGTGGCCTCCAATTTTGCGCACTGAGGCCGCAGCTTCGCGAGTTTTCGGAGGTTCTGGGCGATGGCGGCGAGGAGGAATTCGTCCTTGGCACCATTGGGGCCGCGCAGGCGTAGCCGGTTCAGGCCGAGGATGCGCTTCAAGTGGGCGAAGAGCATCTCGACCTTCTTCCGCTTGTCTCGGGATACCTTGTAGGCCTTGGTCTTGCGGCATTCGCGCGCGAACTCGCGTGCTTCCTCGTGGGGTTCACGGGTGACGTATCGGGCCTCCGCTTTAGGGCAGCAGATTTCCTTGGATGGACAGGCCTGACAGGTCGCCTTCAAGGCGCGGTATTTCTTTCGCCCGCCGGTGTCCTGACCCCGGTTCGGATCGGAGTAGTTACGGCGATATTGCTTGAGGGCGTGACCCTCGGGGCAGATGTATTGATCATTCGCCTCGTCCCATTCGAAGTCGGACCTGGACCAGGTGCCATCGGTCCGCTCTGATTTATCGATGACGGGAATGAATGGTATGATCCCACGCTCTTTGACCAACCACCCGAGGTTCTCGGCATTGCCGTAAGCCGTATCCGCAGCTATCCAGTCTGGTCTGATGCCGAAGCGCGTTTCCGTGCGATCAAGCATGGTGCGTGAAGCGCCCACCTCGGCCTGCCGGATTGCCCGTGTCGCCTCAACATCCATGATCACCGAGCTCTTGGTGTCGATCAGGTAGTTGGTCGCATAGGCAAAATACGGGCGGCTTTCCTCGGCGCGGGACCATTGCGCAGCCGGATCGGACTTGGCCACGAACTTCGGCTGGACCGGTGATGCGGCTCCGAAGGCGGCATCGTCGAGTGTTTCCAGATATTCGCGTGCCGCCCGGTTTACGGCCTCGCGCGCAACCTCCGGGCTCCAGTCTTCGGCCGCAATAGACCGGACCTTATTGGCGTCAGCCGGGATCAGGCTTGCGTCGACGGCAAATCCTTCACCCGCGACCAGATCCTCTTTCAGGCAGCGTTCGACGGTCGCCTCGAACACCTGCCGGAGCAGATCACTGTCACGGAACTTGCCATGACGATACCGGGAAAAGGTTGAATGATCCGGCACCTTCCCTTCCAGACCCAGACGACAAAACCAGCGATATGCGAGGTTCACATGGACCTCATCGCAAAGGCGCCGCTCTGAACGGATTCCCATGACATACCCGATGACCAGCATCCGGATGATCAGCTCTGGATCGATCGAGGGACGCCCCATGTGGCTGTAGAACGGGCGCACGGCCTCCCGCATGCCACCCACGTCCAGGAAGTGGTCAATCTCGCGAAGCATGTGACCGGAAGGAACATGACGCTCCAGATCGAAGTCATAGAACAACTGTGCCGGTGCCGTTTGGGTGCCCATCATGACGAAATCCTCCAATCCCCTCATAATCGAGTGAATCAAAGGACTTGCCGCCCTGCAACAAAGACTTTTTCAACAGCATCGGCGGGTTTCGGACTTTCGCTGCAGTTGATACCGATGGCGACTCCGCCAGAAAACGGGTTCGGCGAGTTGAGCGAATGGTGTACCTGCGAAACGTCTGCCCTGACCAAACATCCGAAATTTTGGGGCTTAACCGCGAACATGCATGTGCAGCCGCAGCTTTCGGTTGCGCCAAGGCGAAGGCAGGTGCATATCTGAAGTGGCAACCGAACATCGCCACGAATTCTTTTGAGTAGAGCATATTAAGTTGATCATAGGCAGAGTTTCCGAACTGAAAAACGCGGGAGTTTGGAAAGATTTTTCCGCGCCTGCAGATATTCAAGTCAGGCCTCGCACCTTGATTTACGGATTCAATGGGTCTGGGAAAACAACTCTTTCGCGGGTTTTTGCTTCAATTGAGCGGACAAGCCTTGAGGGGCGGCTACCCACAGAAACAACTTTCAAATTGGAAACGTCGGACGGTACAGCTATCACCCAAGACCCCATCTCAAACCCACTTGGGGGTAACCTGCTCGTTTTCAATACAGACTTCGTGTCACGAAACTTCGAATGGGATGCCAGCAGCACGAAGGGGATAGCGTACCTGAGCGAAAAGAAGGTCGATGCCCGAAAAGAGTTTGACGAGATAGTTCCAAAACTTTCCGCGGCCAAGCAACAGACCAAGATCACAGAGAAGGCGAAGACAAAGGCTAACAAGGAATTGTCGGACTTCAAAACGCGAGTGGCTCGAAACGTCCGAGAAATCGCTTCATCGAGTACCTATACGCAGTCCTACGACGCTCGAAAAGTTCAAGGACATTACTCCAAAGCCTCCTTCGGTGCGGAGAAGGAACTGTCCGAAGAAGGCCTCAAGAAAAACCAAGGAATACTCGCTCAGCGGGAACCCCTGCCAACGCTTTCGTTCTCGCCAAGCCTACCTGCTGGTCTGGTACGCTGGTTCAAGGCCAGTCAAGCCCTGCTAAGTCAAAGCATTTCCGGCATCGCTTTGAAGGAGTTCGAAGATCAGTCGGATGCACTTCGTTGGGTTGAGAGAGGGCTCCACTATCACGACGAACATAGTGTGGCTGACTGCTTGCTTTGTGGAAATCCATTCTCTGAAGAGCGCCGAGCACAGCTTCGGGTATTGTTCGACAAATCGTGGACCGAGGCGCTTCGCGCCTTGGAAGACGCCGCGAAGCGCGGGCAGGAACACCAACAAGCTCTGAGGGAACTCTACCGGTCTATCCCCAAGGAAGCAGAGGTTACAGGCGAAGAGCGGGAGGCCTTCACCCAGAACCGAGCGCTTTTTGAAACCGCTATCAAGCAGCTTGGCGTGTGTGTCGGAGAGCTCCTCAAGAGCATCGAGGTACGGGCAGCAAACCCTACCAAAGAAGTCGAGGTCACGGGGGAACTGGCCGATTTCGACCTTGAGAAGTGGCTTGCAGAATATGGGGCCATAGAGAATGCACTGATTGTTACCTTGAAGAAGCACAACGATGCATTCACGAGTTTTGCAGCAATGCAAAAGGATGCCTTCACAAAAATCGAAGCACATGTCTTAGCAGCCAACCAAGGTGATTGGAACCGCTTTCAGAAAGATGTGCGGGATGCGGAAACAGCCCTGAAGACAGCGCAAAAGGACGAGAAGGGCCTTACCGACCGTCAGTTGGAACTTCGCAATGACCTGCAAGACAATGGTGTCGGCGCAGACAAGATGAACGAGCTCATATGGGCCTATCTGGGACACAAAGAACTACGCCTTATTGCCGAAGCTGGCGGTTACAAAATCCTTCGCCCAAGCGGGAAACCGGCAACGGAGCTCAGTGAAGGGGAACGGACCGCTGTTTCCTTCTGCTACTTCCTGACACAATTGGCTGCCGAGGGTCGCAAGGTCGAAGAACTTGTGTTGGTCATTGATGACCCTATTTCGAGCCTCGATACCGCCGCTCGAACTTACGCCTATAGCCTGATGACACGCATGACCAAGAAGTGCGCTCAGGTCATCGTTCTTACGCATAACACCAGCTTCATGAATATGGTGAAACGCGAGTTTCAAAATTTGCACCGCAGGGACGAGAGCAAGTGGGGGAAGGCCTTACTTTCACTTGAATGTCGGGATTCGGGTGTTGGAGACGAACGGGTAACTTCGCTTGTCCAAATGCACAAATTGCTGGTGAACTACGACAGCGAATATCACTACCTTTTCCACCTTGTTCATAGCGCCGCGACAACTAGGAAAACCGACAAACTGTTCTTGCTGCCGAATGCGACGCGTAAGTTGCTGGAGATGTTCGCAACCTTCTGTTCGCCGGGCAGACCAAAATTCGCAGACGCTCTTGGGGAGTACCATGACAAGGTGAAAGACAAGCTTGATGTTCGCGCTCTCGAACGGCTTGTCCAAATTGAGTCGCACGGCACAATTGACGGCCTTGGAACATTGCCAGACCTCACGCTGGAAGAAGCCATCCGCGCTGCCGAAGCAGGTATCAACTTCATCAAGGAGGTTGGCGAGGATCACTACAAGAAGATGTGTACGGCTTGTAAGTAATACAGCTGCCAGAATAACACGATATCCCGATTTGGATTGGAAGCGGTCGCTTGCTGCGCTTGGCATGGGTGTCTGCAGTGGGCCGGTCGCGCAGGCGGACTGGGCCAAGGTCCATTGATCACAGCATGCGGACGCGTTTCACAACGCCTTATATTGTCAAACCTTTATCCAGGCATTCTTGGCGGATTGCGTATAGCGCTCAAATGGCGTCGCCTCGCGCCGTCGCGCCTCGCGCTGGATAAAGTTTAGAATGGAGAAATAGAAGTTTGTAATCGCCCCTCCATCACCGTCTTCCATTTTGCCAATACTATGACCAACATGTATTAAGCCGCGATCCAAAACGTACACTAAATCCAGGGCATGCCCTGTACCACACGCGGACTTCAGACGATTGACCTCACTTTCCAGCCAATTATTTTCTGACAAGTCCGTCTCGTATGCAAAAAGACAATGAAAATAGCGTGAATCTTTTTTACCTGTCGCTTTCATGCCCACGTCGTTACCTGCCAGCGGGCGGCCGAAGGGCTTCAGCTTTCGCAGTTTTCGAGCGGCTTTTACACTCTTTTCGATTTCCGCTTTTGTAAGTTTTGACTTCACTTCGATGGAGGAAAGCAACGCCTCTGCGGCAAGAATATCTGCGCCCGCAGTGCGAAACGGGAAATCAACAGAAGAATCGTAGAACATCAGGTCCAACTGTGGACTCGAACGACCATACAGATCCACGACCTCACCTTCTGTTACTGAATAGCGCCCGGGAAGTTGTTCGCGAAAAAAGGTTCCAAGAACGCCTTCGCGAGCCGTTCCTTTGCTGCCGCGATGGTTAATGCTCTGGGTCTTGAGGAATGACAACCCGAAGTCCTTTACTGCCGCCCCGAACTGAGGGTTCAAGTACGGGGTTCGAGGCAGTTTCCTTTTGGCCATCTCTATACATCCACTCGCTTTTTTTCAGTGCTAATCGCTCTCAAATCAACCATTAGCATGGTCCCTCAGATCACGCATAACTGACTAAGAAGACAGTTCCAACCACCACAGCTTTGGCGTGATTGATCAAAGCCTGATGTATGGAAGCTGCACCGCAGCGTCGCCAAAGCCAATCAATGTCCGGTTTGGGCCGGGAGCGACGGGTGCTGCTGCCTGCTAGGTGCACGGATCGCTGCGGTGCCGTAGGTCCGCTGCGCCACGTTGCGCAACAGGCCTGCGAATGTCCGGTCAGGGCTGGGTGGATCGCCGTGCCTGGTCCTCCAGCTGCGCCCGATCAAGCTTGCTTCTAACCCCTATCGATCAACGCTGCGCGTCGCGACGATGACTGCTCCGAACCGAGGTCAACTCGCGAAGCTTGCCGCCAGCGCCCGCCTCGAATGCCGCCATGCGGCTGAGGTCGGACCGGCTGCCTCACAAGTGTAAGCCTATCTCAGTTGGAAAGCGGGGGATACAAAGGGCTATGAAGCCCTCAAGACCATTGTCGCCATGACTGAGAAGCCATCTCTACCGCAATCGGAGCGTTTTCTTCTGCCTGTCTCTCCTGTGCCAAAACTACGTGCCTTTCAGCCGTATTACAGAGAGCGTGTGCTCTGCCGGATCGCGACAGCCTTCGAGCTGGCTTCGACGGATGAGCTTCCGCCGTATTTCCTCGTCGAGTTCATCCTTCCTGCGAAAATCGGGCTGAGAAAGGACCTAGAAAACCGGTTTGGCCCTGCTCCTGACCAAGAAGCCGAGAAGTGCCGCCGATTGGCAATGCGTGGATTTTTCGACAGTTTCCAATACCATCAGGCCGTTATCCAATGCGAAGATCGAATTTGCCTTGACCTTGTGCCTTCCGGCAAGGTGACGGCAGATGAGCGTGCATACTCTATGAGGTTCTTAAGTCATTTAAAGCGACGGCAATTAGGGCGCGAATAGGGTGGAGCACTGTGACAGTCTCGCCTGCAAAGGGATAAGGTTGAGTACGAAACGGCGTGGGCAAGGTTGTAGTTCTGAGCTCAAAATTATAATATTGATGCAAAATCAATTACTTGACTCGTTAAGCTCCCTCCAATTGACTGCGTGACATGTCAATTGGAGCCAGACGGCATGTGCTCGTCGTATGAAAAAATCAAGCGCGATCTGAAACGCGCTGACAGCAGTTTACGGGCGATCGCCCGTGAACTTGGTGTGTCTCACACTGCGGTGGTCGATGTCGCCAAACGAGAGCGGCGTTCCGCCAAGATTGCCAAGGCATTGGCCGAGAAGCTCCAGGTTTCTGTGGACCAATTATGGACAGATAAATCGCGGGAGAAAGGGAAATGACTTGGCCTTGAAAGTTTAAGAAGGCGTACACTTGCCGGTGTACGCCCTCTGAAAATGCCTTCGGTGCCTGACCGATAAGGCAACCCTCTTACATCACCGCAACCACGTCAAGGCTGACACCGGACGATTTTCAATCGTTCCGAACAGGGCCGGCGTGCCTGGAGGACGCCAGAAATGGATTTCAAGAAAGTGCTACGCCTGATCGTCATCGGCGATCTCAGTGATGTTGCGATCAGTCAGGTGTGCGCCGCGCATCGCACGACTGTCGCCAAGTACAGGAGAAAGCTGCATGATCACCCGCTCGGGCTCGAACAGATAGACGAATTGACCGTCGACGCCCTGCGCGCCGTACTCGGCCTGAAGCGCCAGCCTCCATCAAACCAATGGACAGAACCGGATTGGGACCTGATGGCCCGCCGCATGTCATCGGAGAAAGGCATGGTAATAACGGTTCTGCACGATGAGTACTTCCGGCAGGCCGAAAACCCCATGAGCTACACGCGGTTCAGGCGGCGGCTGAGCGCGCACCTCAAGAAGCGCGGGCCGATCATGCGTCAGATACGTGTTGCTGGGGAGGAGGCCTTTGTCGACTTCTCCGGCAAACGCCCAAAGATAACGGATCCTCTGACGGGCAAGACGCGACCGGTTGAACTTTTTGTCGGTGCTCTGGGCCACAGCCGCCTCATTTTCGCGACTGCAGTGCCAGATCAGAGCACACAAAGTTGGATCAAAGCCACTGTTGCCATGTTCGACTATTATGGCGGAACGCCGAAGTATCTTGTTCCCGATAACCTCAAGGCAGCAGTGCTTCACCCAAGGTCACACGCGCGTGGGCAAATTCTGAACCCTGGCTTTGATCGTGCAATGCAGCATTATGGCGTCACGCCGCTGCCAGCCCGAGTACGCAGCCCGCAAGATAAGGGGCTGGTCGAACAATCCGTGCTACATGTCAAACGTTGGATCACGCTGCGATTGTCGGGGCAGACTTTTCATTCCATCGCCGAGCTCAACCGCGCCATCGCTATGGAGCTCGACCGGATCAACGTGAAGCCCATGCGGCGCCTGGCAGGGCGGTCTCGAAGAGACATATTTGAAAGCGAGGAACGCAGCCGCTTGCGAAAGCTGCCGCATCTGCCTTTCCGCAATCTTGAACACATACGATCCGTTCGGGTTCCAGATGACTATCATGTCGAACATCGCGGCAACTTCTATTCCGTACCGCATGAGCTGATTGGCGAGGCGATCGATCTCTTCGAGGATCAGGAGATTGTGAGCCTTTTCCATAACCATCGCCGTGTCGCTATTCATCCGCGCCA
>NZ_JAATOS010000231.1:0-6359 GCF_011806505.1 Salipiger sp. HF18
TGACTGCGGCAGAACTCCGCGAGGTGATCTGCTCCACGGCCCGCCGCATTGGCGACGCGGTGGACTACGTGAGCGGCCATTCGACCAAGTACGGCCACGGTTGCATCGACGCGGATGCCGCCGTGGCCCGGGCGCTGGAGCTGGCGGCAGGGGGCGCGCCGCAGGTCGCCGCCGCGGCTCCCCGCGCCGGAGAGGCGACACGGGGGACAGGATGACCGCGACAGAGCCCACGACACGTCATTTTCAACCAATGATCTAACGGAGGAGAATTTTCATGTCTGTCTTCAAGATGACCTTCAGGATGACCGCCCTGACGGCGGTTCTTGCGCTGGGCCTTGCACCGCCGGTGCAGGCGCAGGACAACACCGGTCCCGCGGCGAACCCGCTCATCGTGGGCGGCGAGCCGGTCGGCGACATCGCCGATACCCCGTGGCAGGTCGCGCTCGTCGGCGGCGGCGAGGCGCGCAACCAGTTCTGCGGCGGCTCGCTGGTGGCGCCCAACTGGGTGCTGACGGCGGCGCATTGCGTCGACAGCCCGCTCTGGCAGAACAACCCCGAGCGGCTGAGCATTGTGGCCGGCACCCTGACCTATGAGAGCGGCGGCGAGCTGCTTGGGGTGAGCGCGATCCACGTGCACCCCGACTGGAACGCCTCGACCTTCGATCATGACGCGGCGCTGGTCGAGCTTGCGACCGACGCCACCATGGGCATGCCGATCCAGATGCAGAGCCCCGAGGAAGAGCTTCCCGTCGGACCGCGCGTGCGGGTCTCGGGCTGGGGCGCGACCTCGCTCGGCGGGCCCGGCTCGGACGAGCTGCTCTTCGCTGAGGTGCCGGTGATCTCGAACGACGAGTGCAACGAGCCCGAAAGCTATGACGGCGCGATCCTGCAATCGATGTTCTGCGCCGGCGAGCGCGAGGGCGGCGTCGATGCCTGCCAGGGCGACAGCGGCGGCCCGGTCGACACCATCATAGGCGATAATGACCGGCTGGTCGGCATCGTGAGCTGGGGGCAGGGCTGCGCGCTGCGCCTGAAATACGGCGTCTACACCCGTGTCTCCGAGATCTACGGCTGGGCCGGCGAGACCATGGGGATGATGATGGAAGAGGCCAAGTAACCGCCACCGGGCGCCCGGGTCCCTTCGGGCGCCTCCCCAACGAGAGGATGCGATGTCCAAGAAACTGCGCGTCAGCGCCGAATCCATTCCCGAACTGCGCGATTTCCTTGCCGGGGCCGATGTCGACATGGGCTGCCGCCCGGTCGCGGTGAAACGCGGCGACCGCTACGCCACCGAGGTGATCTCGGACGACGACGAGCTTGCGCGGCTTGGCCGGCGGCGCGCGGGCGGCGTCCGGGTCGAGGTGCTCGAGGAGATGCCCTCGGCGGCGCGGCGGCTGCGCATGGTGCCGACCGGCAACCGCTTCGCTGGTGGCGTGGTGCCACGCGGCTATGGCCGGAAGAAGTGAGCATGAGCTACCTGAGCTTCGAGGAGATCGTCACCGGCGTCCGCAACCTCGCCACCGAATATGGCGCATTCTGCGATCTCGTGACCCTTCCCAACACCAGCGTCGAGGCGCGCGACGTGCTCGCGCTTGCGCTGGGCGACACCCGCGGGCCCGAGGTCCGCACCGTGGTCTACGTCGGCGGCGTCCATGCGCGCGAGTGGATCCCGCCCGACGCGTTGCTCTATTTCGCCGCCGACCTGCTCGAGGCGCGCCGGGCGGGTACCGGGCTCAGCTGGGGCGACGCCCGGATCAGTGCCGAAGAGCTCGGCCGGATCTTCGGGACCCTGCAACTGGTGATCCTGCCCTGCGCCAATCCCGACGGCCGCATCTACAGCCAGGAGGTCGATCCCGACTGGCGCAAGAACCGCGCCCGCAACGTGCGGCCCGACGGCGGGCTGTGCCATGGGGTCGACATCAACCGGAACTTCGACGTGGCCTGGGACTTCCGCCGGACGTTCGCCCCGGACGCGGTCAGCGCCTCGGACGATCCTTGCAACAAGTACCTCTACGTGGGGCCAGAAGCGGGCTCCGAGCCCGAGACCGCCAACATCGTCTGGCTGCTCGACCATTTCACCGGCACCGGCTGGTATCTCGACATCCACAGCGCGGTGCCGGCGATCTACCACAACTGGGGGCTCGACGAGCTGCAGAGCGACGCGCCCGGGATGAACTTCCTCAACCCCGTCCATGACGGCCAGCGCGGCATCGCGGGCGACACGCTCTACCGAGAGTTCATCGAGCCCGCCGACGCCACCGAGATGGCGCGCCTGTCGCGGCTCATGGCCGAGGAGATCCGCAAGGTGCGGGGCGACGACTACGAGGTCTCGGCATCCTTTTCGCTCTATGCCACCTCAGGCGCGAGCGACGACTATGCCTACAGCCGTCACCGGGCGGATACGGGCAAGGCCAAGGTGCTGGGCTTCACCATGGAGTGCGGCCACGCCTTCCAGCCCGAGTTCGCCGAGGCAGAAGACGTGATGCGCGAGGTCTCGGCCGCGCTCGCCCGCTTCGCCGCCGACGTGAGCAGCGTGGCGCCCGTCTGAGCGGGATCAACGCGGCGACATTTCCGCCAGCAGCGCCTGCGCCGCGGGCCCCCAACGGCCGAGGAACGCCTCGCCGGGGCCCGAGCTCTGGAAATCCCGCCAGACCTGCGTCGCGGGGGCCCGGCCCAGCCAGCCGATGCCGTCGGGGCTGCGCGGGGTCTTCAGGATCTCCATCTCTTCGATCAGCCCGTCGCGCAGCACGAGGCCCTGCGCGACGCTGACCTCATCGCGGGGGGCGTGCGAGGGCAGGTCGTCGGGAAAGTCGCGCCGGGCGCGCCAGAACGGGGCGTCGGCAAAGCGCGTTTCCTGCCGCAGGAAGTCGCGCCCGATACGGGCGTTGCGCAGGCAGGTCTCGCGGGCGCGCTCCTCGATGTAGCGGCGACAGAGCGCTTCGCTGGCCGCCCCGGGGCGCGCCGCGAGGGTCCGGCGCACCGCCGCCGCGGCAAGCGCGCTGGAGACTGCCCAGAACAACCCGTGGCCCGAGAGCGGGTCCATGGCGGCGAAGGCGTCGCCGACGGGCAGCGCGGTGAGCGACGCGATGGGGGCCGGCAGCACGGGCGCCGCCTCCCGCGCCCGGGGCGGTGCGTCGAAGCGGATCTCGCCGGGCTCCGGCCGCGCCTCTGCCAGCGCCGCGGCGAGACGCGCCTCGGGCGGCGCATCGCCCCGGGCATCGCAGGAATACTGCGCCCAGAGTTCGCCGCCCGGCAGCGCCGCTGTCCAGACCCAGCCGCCGGCAAGGGCGGTGACCGAGATGCCGGGCTCGGCAGGCTGCGCGCCGCGGCAGGCGCCGCTGATGGCGATGGTCGAAAAGCCCGGCCGCCGGGTGGCGTCGCGCCCGTGGGCGCCGCGGCCGCGGGCGTCAATCACCCAACCGGCCTCGATCCGCTGCCCGTCGCCAAGGTCGACCGTCTGGCCCTCGGGCCGGGCCGTGCCCTCGATGAGGGTTGCGCCCGAGGCAACCGCCGCGTCGCGCAGATGCGCATCGAGCCGGTCGCGGCGCACGAGGTATTCGCCGTTGGCGCTGTCCGCGATGCCCGCCCAGTCGACCCGGCGGGGCAGGGGGCCGACGACGCTGTCGCCCGTGCCGATGCCCGAGGACACCAGCCAGCGGTGCAGGCGCGGGCTCAGGCCCTCGATCCGCCCGCCGGTCCGCAGCGGGTCGACCAGCAGCACCTGAAGACCGTCGCGCGCCGCAAGCCACGCCGTCACGGCGCCCGCCGGGCCGCCGCCCACCACGACCATATCGGCTCTCCGGGGGAGAGGTTTTCGCATGCTGCACGTCATTTCAGCAGTGAAACGCGGGTCCGCGCGGGCCTCCATGACATTTCCGGCCAACCTTCACGGATCCGTCATCCGGCGTGAATTTTGGCCGGAAATGTCAAGAACGGTGCCCGCCCTCTCGGCAAGACTGCCCTCCATCTTGAAGCCACCCGCCGGAGGGCACGCCCGTCCGGACCAAGCCAGAGGATCGCGCATGACCTCAAGACACCGTCTCAACCTCTCTGCAAGCGCAGCCTGCCTGATGCTGTCGGGGCTGCCCGCGCTGCCAGCGCTGGCGCAATCCGGCGAGGAGGTGCTGACCACGATCTGCGCCGCCTGTCACGCCACCACCGACGATGGCGCGGTCGAGCGCATCGACGCCGTCCGCAAGACGCCCGAGGCGTGGGACATGACCGTGGTGCGCATGATGCGCAACCACGGCGTAGCACTCAGCCCCGAGGACCGTGTCGCGGTCGTCCGCTACCTTGCCGACACCCGCGGCCTCACCGTCGCCGAGACCGAGGGCCGCCGCTACATCCTCGAGAAGCAGCCCATCGCCGAGGATTCCGGCCCCGACCAGCTGATGTCCGAGACCTGCGGCCGCTGCCACTCCTACGCCCGCGTGGCGCTGCAACGCCGGACCCCCGAGGACTGGGCGCATCTGGTGAACTTCCACCTCGGCCAGTTCCCGACGCTGGAATACCAGGCGCTGGCACGGGACCGCGACTGGTGGGGCATCGCGCAGGAGCAGATCATTCCCTTCCTCGCCGAGACCTACCCGCTGGGCGACATGCCCGAGGCCTTTTCAGGCGCTCTCTCGGGCCGCTACGTGGTGGCCGGGCGGCAGCCGGGCCGCGGCGCCTACTCGGGCTCGATGGAGATGGCCGCCTCGGACGCAGGATATGACGTCACGCTCGAGCTGAGCTTCGCCGACGGCAGCGAGACCTACACCGGCACCGGGCTGGTCTATGGCGCGGGCGAATGGCGTGCAACGCTGAGCGCCGGGGACGTGACGATCCGGCAGGTCATGGCGCTTGAGGGCGCCGAGCTTTCGGGCCGCTGGTTCGTCGCCGGCGAGGACGCGACCGGCGGTGACATCGTCGCCCGGGCCGAGGACGCCGCGCCCGCGATCATCGGCATGAACCCCGCCGCCATCGCCGCGGGCAGCACCACCGAGATCACCCTGACCGGCACCGGCCTGTCCGGCGAGGCGGTCCTGCCCGAGGGGCTGAGCGCAGAGATCGTCAGTGAGGGCCCCGGGGAAGTGGTCCTCAAGGTGACCGGCGAGACCGAGGGCACCTATGCGCTGTCGTTCGGCGACGCGACCACGCCCTCCGATCTCGTGGTCTACGACGGTATCGACCGCATCAGCATCGTCCCCGAGGTCGCCATGGCCCGCATCGGCGGCAACGGCGGTCCGATCCCCAAGGTCCCGGCACAGTTCGAGGCCTGGGCCTGGTCGAACGGCCCCGACGGCGAGCCCGCCACCGACGATGATCTCGCCATCGGTGCGGTCGAGGCCGCCTGGACCACCGACAACTGGGACGAAGCCGCCGCCGAGGTCGAGGACGCGAAATACGCGGGCTCCATCGACCAGACCGGCCGCTTCACCCCGGCGGGTGCGGGCCCCAACCCCGAGCGCGTCATGGGCACGAACAACGTCGGCAACCTGCGCATCACCGCCACCTACGAAGGCGGGGCCGCGCCGCTGAGCGCCGAGGCGCACCTGTTCTCGACGGTGCAGCGCTTCGTCGATGCGCCGATCCGCTGAGGGAGGGACCATGGGAGACCTGACACTCATCACCCACAACGCGCACCGGGTCGACGTGGATGGCCACGCGATGCTGATGCACGTGCCGACCAGCGCGCTCTTCGAGCTCGACCCGGTGTCGCGCGACGTCTACGAGCTCTTCCGCCGCCACGACGCGGTGGGGGCGCAGACCATGAAGGAGGCGCTCGGGCACCGGCATAGCCCGTCCGAGCTGACCGACTGCGTGAAAAGCTTCCTCGACCTCGACATCGTCCGCGACGCGGCCGAGCCCGAGGTGGCGCGCAGCATCGTGCCGGTCGAGGAGATTCCGCTCTCGACGATCATCCTCAACGTCAACACCGGCTGCAATCTCGCCTGCACCTACTGCTACAAGGAGGATCTCGCGATCCCCTCGAAGGGTGAGAAGATGCGCTTCGAGACCGCGAAGGCGAGCATCGAGCTGCTGCTGAAGCAGGCCAGCGGGCGCGACCGGATCAACGTGGTGTTCTTTGGCGGCGAGCCGCTGTCGAACATGCCGCTGATCCGCGAGGTCGTGGCCTATGCCGAGCCGCGCGCCGCCGAGCTTGGCAAGGTCGTGGACTTCAGTCTGACCACCAACGCCACCCTGCTCACCGAGCAGATGGTCGAGTGGTTCAACGCCCACCGCTTCGCGCTGACCGTGTCGATGGACGGCCCCAAGGCGCTGCACGACGTGAACCGCAAGACCGTCGGCGGCAAGGGCACCTATGACGTGGTGTCGCAGAAGGTCCGGATGCTGCTGGCGCGCTACACGGCACGGCC
>NZ_JAATOS010000232.1:0-6346 GCF_011806505.1 Salipiger sp. HF18
ATCAGGAAGCCGACGCAGGCGACCGCTGTCAGCAGGATCACCAGCGGCCAGTTCAGGTAGAGCACCTTGCGCCAGCCGGTCGGGACCGTCTTGACCGTGTATTCGAGATAGCTCATGCCCGGCTCCCCGCGGCGGCGGCGGCGGCCCGTTCGCGGCGGATCCGTTCGATTTCCTGTTGTTGCGCCTCGATGCGACCGCGGTCCGAGGAGGGGTAGGCGTCGAGCGGCGGGGTGCCGCCGAACAGCGCCTGCAGGGTGATGTCGCGCGCGATGGGCGCCGCGGTCGAGGACCCGCCGCCACCGTGCTCGACGACCACCGAGACCGCGATGCGCGGCGCGTCATAGGGCGCGAAGTTCACGAAGAGCGCGTGGTCGCGATGCTCCCACGGCACTTCCTTGCTGTTCACGACGCGGTTCAGCACCTGGCTGGTGCCGGTCTTGCCCGCCATCAGCATATGGTCGAGCGCGATGCGCGACCGGTAGGCGGTGCCCCGGCGGCTGTTCATCACCGAGAACATGCCCTTGCGGATGTACTTGAGATGCGTCGGGTCGATGTCCAGCGTGCCGCCGCCCCGCGACGGCGTCTCGACGCCGCCGACGCTGCGCACCAGCCGCGGCTCGATGGCGCGCCCCGTGGCAACCCGCGCCACCATCACCGCCTGCTGCAGCGGCGAGGTCAGCACGTAGCCCTGTCCGATCGAGGCGTTCACCGTGTCGCCGATGCGCCACTCGGCGCCGCGCTCGCGCCGCTTCCAGTCCTTGTCGGGGATCAGCCCGTCGGTCACCGCCGACATCGGCACGTCCGGCGCGGTGCCGAGCCCGAGCCTGCGGCCCATGTCGGCGATCTTCTCGATGCCCACCTTCAGCGCGAGGTCGTAGTAGAACACGTCGCAACTGTCGCGGAGGCTGTTCTCGAGGTTGACCCGGCCGTGACCAGAGCGCTTCCAGCAGTGGAAGCGCCGCGAACCGATCTCCATATGACCGGGGCAGTAGACCGTGTCGTCGGGCCCGATGACCCCGGCCTCGAGGCCCGCCAGCGCGGTCACCAGCTTGAAGGTCGAGCCGGGCGGGTAGGCGTCCTGCACGGTCTTCGAGGCCAGCGGCCGGTGGTTGTTCTCGCGCAGCACGTTGTAGTCGGCGACCGAGATGCCGCGGACGAACTTGTTCGGGTCGTAGGAGGGGGCCGAGGCGATGGCCAGCACGTCGCCGTTCTCGACGTCGATCACCACCGCCGAGGCGCTTTCCTCGCCGAGGCGCGCCTTGATGTAATCCTGCAGGTCGCTGTCGACGGTAAGCTGCATGTCGGCGCCGGTCGCGCCCTCGCGCCGGTCGAGCTCGCGCATGACGCGGCCGACGGCGTTGACCTCGACGCGCTTGGCACCGGCCTTGCCGCGGAGCTGCTCCTCGAACTTCGCCTCGATGCCGACCTTGCCGATCTGGAAGCGCGGGATGCGCAGCACCGGCTCGGGGTCCTCGTAACGGGCGAGATCGCGCTCGGAGACCGGGCCCACGTAGCCCACCACGTGGGCGAAGTTCTCGTGCTGCGGGTAGACGCGGCTCAGGCCCACCTCGGGTGTGACGCCGGGCAGGGCGGGGGCGTTCACCGCGACGCGGCTGATCGACTCCCAGCTCACGCGGTCGGCAACGGTCACCTGCAGGAACGGCGGTGAGGTCCGCATCTCCTCGATGGCGCGCTTGACCTCGGCCGGGTCGAGTTCGACCAGCACCGAGAGGCGGCGGATGACGTCGTCGATGTCACCGGCATCCTCGCGCCGCATGGTGATGCGGTAGGTGTTCTCGTTCTCGGCGATCACCCGGCCGTTGCGGTCAAAGATGCGGCCGCGCGACGGCGGAATCAGGTGGATGTTGATGCGGTTCTCTTCGGCCAGCAGGCGGAACTCGTCAGCCTGCTCCACCTGCATGTAGCGCATGCGCATCGCCAGCGTGCCGGCAAAGGCCACCTGGGCGGCGCCCAGCATGAGCCCGCGTCGGGTGATCTTGCGGCTGCTCTCGGCGGTATCGCGGGGCGTGCGTCTCACAGGCTCCTCCCGGCGTGGTCGAAATCGCCCGGGGCAAGGCGTCGGACCCCGAGCAGGTACTGCGAGACCATCACCACCAGCGGGTAGCAGATCACGGTCATCGCGAAGCGCATCAGCGACAGGAAAGACGGTCCGGCCGGAACGATCAAGAGCCCGAGGGCAAGGCGAAACACAATCGTGATGACCGCGAGCACCGTCGCGACAGCGATCCACTCCATGACGAAGGTGCTCTCGCGGTCGCGCCGGTCGCGCGACTTGAGGAACTCGGTCGCCATCAGCACCAGCGCCGACCAGAGCCCCGGCGGGCGCTGGAAGAGGATGTCCGCGAGCAGCATCACCGCCGCGACCGAAAGTGCGGGCACGTAGTCGGGACGGCGCAGCGCCCAGGCAAAGCAGAGTGCCACCAGAAGGTCGGGCCCGGCATAGCGCGGCGGCAGCAGGTCGAGCGGCAGCAGGTGGTAGAACATCACCAGAAGCGACAGTCCGACGAAGGCCGCTCGCATGATCCAGATGCGGGCAGGGCGGGATTCAGCCATCGGGCTGCTCCGGTGCCTGCGCGGTGTTGCTGCCCGTGCCCGGCGGCAGCTCGGGCAGGATCAGCGCCGAGGGCGAGCTCACGCGCCGGGCGCCGTGGTCGCGCAGGACGCGCAGGAACTCGAGCCGCTCGTAGTCGGCGGCAAGTCGGACCCGCAGTCGGCCGCCCGGATCCTCGGCCACCTGTCCGATCAGCAGCCCCGGCGGGAAGACCTCGCCGTCGCCGCTGGTCACGATGCGGTCGCCGGGGCGCACCTGGTCGGGATCCTCGAGGAAGTCGATGGGCGGCGCGGCGGAGTTGTCACCGGTCACCAGCGCGCGCTGTCCCGAAGGCTGGATCACCGCGGGAATGCGGCTGGTGGTGTCGGTGAGCAGGATCACCCGGCTGGTGTTGGCGCCGACGCCCGAGACCCGCCCGACGAGGCCGATGCCGTCCATGGTCGCCCAGCCGTCGACGATGCCGTCGCGCGATCCCACGTTGATCAGCACCGACTGGCGGAAGGGCGAGCCACTGTCGGCCAGCACCACGCCGGTGATGTAGGTGAGCCGGGGATCAAGGCGCACGTTGTTGAGATCGCGCAGGCGCGCGTTCTCCTGCTCGAGCTGCAGGGCGGCCTCTTTCCAGGCGGTCATCTGGCGCAGCTCGCGGCGCAATTCCTGGTTCTGCTCGTGGATGCGCTGGTAGCTCTGGAAATCCCGCAGGATGTTCACCGTACCCGTGACCGGCGCCATGGCCCAGTCGAAGCCGGGCAGCACGGCGTCGATCACCTGCGCGCGGAAACGCTCCACCCGCGGGCTGTCGATCCGCCAGAACAGGAAGAGCCCGAAGAGGCACAGGACCAGCACCGCCAGAAGCAGGCGCTTCAGCGGGCGGGAATAGTCCTCGGAATTGGTTCCGTGCTTCGCCATTCAACCCCTTATAGCAGGCTTGGGGCCGCGATCATTTAACGCGCGTCAGGAGTCGTAGTCGATGGCGTGGCGCAGCTGCTTCTCGTACTCGAGCGCCTTGCCGGTGCCGAGCGCCACGCAGTTGAGGCTCTCGTCCGCGATCGAGACGGCAAGACCGGTCTGCTCGCGCAGGGCCAGGTCGAGATCGCCCAGCAGCGCGCCGCCACCGGTGAGCATGACGCCCCGATCGACGATGTCTGCGGCAAGATCCGGCGGGGTGGCTTCGAGCGCGGTCATCACCGCCTCGCAGATCTGCTGCACCGGCTCGGCCAGTGCCTCGGCGACCTGCGCCTGGCTGATCTCGGTTTCCTTCGGCACGCCGTTCAGCAGGTCGCGGCCGCGGATCTGCATCGACGAACCGCGCCCGTCGTCGGGCATGCGGGCGGTGCCGATGGAGGTCTTGATGCGCTCGGCGGTGGATTCGCCCACGAGCAGGTTCTGCTGGCGGCGCAGATAGTTGACGATGGCCTCGTCCATGCGATCGCCGCCGACGCGGATCGAGCGGGCGTAGACGATGTCACCCAGCGACAGAACGGCCACCTCGGTGGTGCCGCCGCCGATGTCCACGACCATGTTGCCGGTCGGATCGGTGATCGGCATGCCGGCCCCGATGGCCGCGGCGATGGGCTCGGCGATGAGGCCGGCCTTGCGGGCGCCTGCGCTCAGCACCGACTGGCGGATGGCGCGCTTCTCGACCGGGGTGGCGCCGTGCGGCACGCAGACGATGATCTTGGGCTTCGAGAAGGTCGAGCGCCTGTGCACCTTGCGGATGAAGTGCTTGATCATCTCTTCGGCGGTGTCGAAGTCGGCGATCACGCCCTCGCGCATCGGCCGGATGGCCTCGATCGAGCCGGGTGTCCGGCCCAGCATCAGCTTGGCGTCCTCGCCCACGGCGAGCACTTTCTTCACCCCGTCCTTGATGTGGTAGGCGACCACTGAAGGCTCGGACAGGACAATCCCGCGTCCCTTGACGTAGACCAGCGTGTTCGCGGTCCCGAGGTCGATTGCCATGTCCGCCGAAAAGGCGCCCATGAGTCTATCCAGTCCAAACATTCTGTGCCCTGCCCCGAATACTAGATTTGGCCCGCGACTCTGCCCGAGTCCAAGCCGGAGATCTTATAGGACCGCTTGTCCGTTGGCGAAAGGGGCTGGGCGCTGCAATTCGGCGTGAAACCGCCGCAGCCGGAGCGCCTGCCTGGAAACCGGCAGGTCACCTTTCCCGAGGGGCCCGGCAAGGGGCGCGGGTTTGTCTTGCGCCCATGCCAGCATATGTCAGGAACAGGTCGGACACTGCATAAGGAGGGAATGAGGACATGGGGCTGAACGTCTATCTTTCGGGGGAAATCCACAGCGACTGGCGCGACCGGATCATCGAGGGCGCGCAGGGGCTCGACGTCACGTTTTCGTCACCGGTGACCGATCATGCCGCGAGCGACGATTGCGGGGTGACGATCCTCGGCGCCGAGGAGAGCAAGTTCTGGCACGACCGCAAGGGCGCCCAGATGAACGCGATCCGCACCCGCAAGGGCATCGCCGACGCGGACGTCGTGGTGGTGCGCTTCGGCGACAAGTACAAGCAGTGGAACGCCGCCTTCGACGCGGGCTATGCCGCGGCTCTCGGCAAGTCGCTGATCATCCTGCAGCCGCCCGAGCATGACCACGCACTCAAGGAGGTCGACGCCGCCGCGCTCGCGGTCGCCCGCGAGCCGGAGGAGGTGGTCGAGATCTTCCGCTACGTGCTCACCGGCACCCTGCCGGGCTGAGGCCTTTCGTCAGGCAATGGCCCTCAGCCCGTTCGGGAAGCGTGGGCGGCGCGTCACGCAAGCCGCGCTCAGTCCCGCGGCGGGGTGACCATGCCGATCTTTACCGCGGGCCGTTCTAGGAACCGTTCCACGTAGGCCCGGCAATTCGGCAGCTCCGGCCAGCCCACCACGTCCGTCGCGCCGTAGAACCCGAGCGCGTTGAGCCAGGGCGCGATGGCCATGTCGGCGATGGAGTAGTCGCCGGCGATCCACTCTCGCCCTTCGAGCTGCCGCTCGACCACGCCGAGCAGGCGGCGCGCCTCGGAGACATAGCGCTCGCGCGGGCGGGGATCCTCGATCTCGGAGCCCGCGAATTTCCAGAAGAAGCCGAGCTGCCCGAACATCGGCCCGATGCCGCCCATCTGGAACATCAGCCACTGCAGCACCTCGTAACGCGCCGCGGGCGTGCTGCCGATGAAGCGCCCGGTCTTGTCGGCCAGATAGATCAGGATGGCGCCGCTCTCGAAGATGCCGACGGGGCTGCCGTCGGGGCCGTCGGGGTCGATGATCGCGGGGATCTTGCCGTTGGGGTTGAGCGAGGTGAACTCGGCGCTCTTCACGAACGCGTCGCCCAGCGGCACCTTGTGAGCCTCGTAGGGCAGGCCCATTTCCTCGAGCGCGATCGACACCTTGACCCCGTTGGGGGTCGGGAAGGCATAGAGCTGGATGCGGTCGGGATGGGTCGCGGGCCAGCGGGCGGTGATCGGGAAATCGGAAAGAGTGGTCATTCTGCGCTCCTGCAAATGCGCCGGACCAGAGGCGGGCGGTTTGCCGTTTCCGCGCGGGCCCGGCTATGCCAGTGTTTCCCCAAGCCTTGCCCGCAGAGGACCGGGCGATCAATCGCTGCGACGCAGCCGAGGACAGCAAGGAACACAAAAGTGATTCAGGAATTCAAGGATTTCATCGCCAAGGGCAACGTCATGGATATGGCGGTAGGCAACATCATCGGCGCCGCCCTCACCGCCATCGTGCAATAGCTGGGCAACGACATGAACAATCCCCTCGGCGGTCTCCTCACCGGCGG
>NZ_JAATOS010000233.1:0-6299 GCF_011806505.1 Salipiger sp. HF18
GGCCTCTGGGCCTCTGGGCCTCTGGGCCTCTGGGCCTCTGGGCCTCTGGGCCTCTGGGCCTCTGGGCCTCTGGGCCTCTGGGCCTTGAGGACCTTGCCGTGTGCCCCGGCGCAAGGCCCCATCCGCGTCCTCGTTCTATATAGTCCAGGCGCAGGAAGGTCACGGGGAAGTTCCCCGATGCACGGATTCCCCGCCCCTCGGCCACCCCACCGAACCCGGTTCGGCGTCCCGTCCCCTGCCCGACAGCCTGTCCCCTGCCCGACAGCCTGTCCCCTGCCCGACAGCCTGTCCCCTGTCCCCTGTCCCCTGTCCACTGTCCACTGTCCACTGTCCACTGTCCACTGTCCCCGCGGGGACGATCCCGCCACCGGGCCGGCCCGGCAAGGACCTCTGACCAGATGCCGATCTTGGCCACCGGCGAGGGCAGCTCGCGCGGGACGTTTCGCTGTCCCCGCGGGGACACCTGCGGCGATCCCCTCCCCCTGTCCCCATGGGGACACAACCATCAGCCTGCCTCGCGCATTGCCCCGCAGGGTCTCCCGTCAAGGTGCGGGAGGCCGCCCTGCCCCCGTCCACGGCCCACCATCGCCCATCCCGTTCCCGTGGGTCTCAGCCGTCCTTGCCCGGCCATCCCGACGGCCCAAGGACCGTTGCCGTCCTCTCAGCCCACGACCGCAGGTCGGCTTTACTCCGCCACCCTGCCCGTTCGCCTCACCCCAGCGCGCGTGATCCGGCATCCTCGACCAATGAACCTCGCCCCTTGATCTGAAGCACTCATGAAACAGCACCGCTCGCTCCAGCTCGCTCCGCACCTGACGCCGCACCGTCCAGTCGTCATAGCCTGTCCCCGTGGGGACACTCCGTGACCCTGTCGTGTACTCCCGAAAATCCGCGTCCCGAGACGGGCCCGGAACCCGCGCGCCATGGCGCAACGCCACCACGCAACCGCCGAAGACACCCAACCCCAAAGACACAAAAAAGGCGGCGCGCGGGGTGTCCGCGGCGCCGCCCTGGCATCGTGTCGGAAGAAGGCGCTCAGTCGTCGAGCGCTGCCATGAAGGCCGCCACCGCGGCCTCGAGCCGGTGCCGGTCGATGCTCGAGAAATCGCGCTCCATCTGCAGCTCGACCTTGCCGTCGCGCGCGGCGCAACGGACTGTCCCCGCGGGGACAGTGCAGCGCAGCGTGGTCTTGGCAGCCGCGTTCTTGCCGCTGGAGCTCCGCGGCGCCGGCGCCGATTGCGTGGTCTTCAGCGCGTCCTGCAGCACCGCCACCTCGTAATCCGCCGAGCGCTCGCCCTGTTCGGAAAGCGCCTTGCGCAGCCGCGCCTCGAAGCCGCGCTCCGCGCCCATCCGTTTGGCGACGTCGAGCCCCAGATTGCGCGAGATCGCCTCGGGGTGCTGCAGCACGTCGCCCAGCGTTTCCACCAGACCGGCGAAATGGCGGATGTAGCTGCGCTTCTGCCGGCCGGCGGAAGCGAAAAGCACGTCCACCGCCGAGGCCACATCCGCCGACGCCGTGCCCGGATCCTCGGCGTAGCGCATGGCGAGCACCGCCATTTCGGCAAACGAGATGTCGCGGCGCACGAGGTTCTCGTCGACCATCCGCCGGTACAACCCCTCGAGCGCCTCGCCGGTCGCGACAAGGCCCGCCGGGATCCGGGCGAAGGCCTCGTCGCCGGTTTCCGCGAAAAGCTCGCGGTAGGCGCGCAGGCGGCGGAAGCCCTGGACCAACTCGTAGCCGTCACCGACGGGCTCGACCTGGATCGGGTTCGAAAGGCCAATGGCGCGGATCGAGGCCTTCAGTTCGGCGATATCCGGGTCGGCGCCGGTGCCGCGGTCGCGGGTCAGCTTCTCGGTCCGGATCGCGTCGATGGCAATCAGGTCGGTGATCAGCCCGGCGCGCTTCAGCCGGACGTGCTCATGTGCGAGCCGGTCGTTCTCTTCCCGGATCGCGCGCTCGGCCTCGGCGCGCTCGCGCAGCGCGTCGGCGTTTTCCGAGATCGCCGCGGCCATGGGACCGCGCCGCGCCTCGGGCTTGGGCGCGGGCGCGGGCGCCGAGGTCCGGCGTCCGCCGCCGGTGTAGACCCCGTCCTGCGTGCTGGGAAAGTCGATGTCGAAACCACGTCTCTTGCTCATGCCTCATCCTCCAGCTTGTCCCACGCGGTCAGCGCGTGATCGCGGAATTCCTCGTAGGCCCGGTCAAAGCTGGCGCGGGCGCGGCGCCAGGTCTCGCGGGTCATCTCGCGATAGTCGATCTCGTAGATCGAGCTCAGGAACCGCCCGGATTGTTCGACGGCCCGGGTCATCTCGATCGGGTGCAGGGTCACTCTGTCTTCCCAGACCTTTTCAAAGGCCGAACGCATCGCGCGGTGCAATTCGTTGCCGGGCTCGTAGCGGGTGAGCAGGAAGCGCACGTCCTGGAACACCTTGGGCAGTTGCAGTGTCCCCGCGGGGACAACCCCCTCGAACCCCGAGAGATCGGCGAGCGCCTCGGAGAGCTGGCCGATGAACGAGGTGGTGGAATCGTATTCCCAGTAGCCCGGGCCCGAGGGCACGTAGAGCATGTCGGCGGCGAAGACGGCGTTCATGCTCTGGTAGCCGATGGCGGGCGGGCAGTCGAAGATCACCATGTCGTAGGCGTCGCGGGGCAGGGCGTCGAGGTAGCGCGACACGGCGGCGAAGAACGACCACTCGGGGTTCAGGTGGCGGTACTGGGCGCTGGCGAACTCGACGAAGGCCGCGTTGGCGCAGGACGGGATGATGTCGATGGTGGGCCAGGACGTCGGCTTGATGAAGTCGGCGACGCGCAGGTCGCGCAGGCCCATGTCGGTGATCGCCTCGGGCAGGCGGCGCTGGGGCAGGGCGGAGCCGCTCTCGGCGCCGCGCATGGCCGCGTTCATCCGGTCGGTCTCGCGGATCAGGTCGCGGGCCATGATGCCCCAGACCGTATATTCCTCGGTGATGTCTGACAGCCCCATCGAGTGGCTGAGCGTCGCCTGCGGGTCGAA
This sequence comes from Salipiger sp. HF18, assembly GCF_011806505.1. Lineage (NCBI taxonomy): Bacteria > Pseudomonadati > Pseudomonadota > Alphaproteobacteria > Rhodobacterales > Roseobacteraceae > Salipiger > Salipiger sp. HF18. Next base: position 3,009 of record NZ_JAATOS010000233.1, read on the forward strand.
GTCGACGCAGAGCACCCGGTAGCCATCGAGCGCCGCGGCATGGGCGAAGTGCAGCGCCACGGTCGACTTGCCGGCGCCGCCCTTGAAGTTCGAGATCGCGACGCGGATCGCCCGCTTGCCCGCCGGCCGCCGCGGCATCAGGCTCTTGCGGTTGACCTTGAGCTTGCGGCGGATCTCGTTGATCTCCTCGAGCGCATACCAGCGCTGGCGGCCGTCTTCCTCGACCAGCCCCTGCGGCAGCGAGGGGTCGGCGGCCATGCGGCCCCGAAGCGTGGACTGGTTGACCCGGAGGATGAGCTCGGCCACCTCCCAGCTCGAGAACCGCCTGAGCCGCTTCTCGAGCTCCGGCGAAAAGGTCTGCTGCCGGATCCAGCCCTGCATCTTCAGGGACTGCGCCTGCATCCGCGCAAGGTCTTCGTGAGTGAACATGGTGCCTCCTGCTCTGCCCGTCGTGCCGTCCCGGTGCCTGTCCCCGCGGGGACGCTGGCTTGCGATGCCTGTCGTGGCGTTTGTCCCCGCGGGGACACCGGCCATCTTTGGAACATCGGGACGCTAATTTTCTCTGCTCCACCATTTACGTTGATTTGCCAGAAATGCCAAAGCCTATTATGATGAAAGCATCGGATGTGGCGAAATCGCCAATTCCCGGTGAAACCAACGGAAACCCCGCGGGGGCAGGGCAACGGCACCCCCTCGTGATTCGGCAAGGCTCTGGAGACTCTGGCCGAATACTGAGGGACACTCCGGGCGCTCCACCCAGATATTGGGGGACATTTTCACCGAATAAGGGGACAGCCAATATGTCCCCCAATACCTAGATACCCATTTTTTCATTCGAAAAAGGATTGGGGTCAGGACGTAAATCCCTGACGCCTTGACAGAATCGGTTTTCCGGACGCAAATAGATCGAGATCACCAAAGAACGCTGAGTTGACGGCGCAAGGGATCTTCACGGGCCAACAAGAGCCCGGGATCGAGGCAGGCCCGCAGGGGCGAGACACGAGGGCAGCATATGCTTGCCAGAAATCCGGCCGCGCGCAACGCCCCGGCCATGAAATACGACCTTCTCACGGTCATGGGAGCCTTTGCCCTGGCGCAGGACAAGGGTCGGCAGCGGCTCGTTCTGCGACTGATGACCCTGGTGACCGCCCGCTACAACTGGGGGCGCGACGAGCTGGCGGTGGGCCAGCGCGAGATCGCGCGGCTGTGGCTGGTGGACGAACGGACGGTCAAGCGCGAGATGGCGAAGCTTCGGGCGATGGGATGGCTCACGGTGCGGCGGCAGGGCGCTCGGGGCCGCGTCACCGAGTACTCGCTGGCGATCGAACGCATCCTCGAGGACAGCCGCCCCCGTTGGGGCGACGTGGGGCCCGATCTCGAGCACCGGCTCAGCGCCACCCCCGAGGAGGCGCCGAAGGTGGTGCCGCTGCCGGTCAAGGGCAGGGTCGCGGCCCCCGAGGTCTCGGACGGCACCGAGTGGACGCTGGCACGCGCGCTGCTGCACGCCGAGGACCCGGCGCTCTACGGGTCGTGGATCGCGGCGCTCGAGCGCCGCAGCAGGGCAGGGGGGCGGCTGACGCTGCAGGCGCCCTCGCGCTTCCACGCGAGCTACGTCGCCACCCACCTCGTGTCGCGGCTGCTCTCGGCCTGCCGCTCGGTGGACGGCAGCGTCGACGAGATCGTGGTGGCCAGCGCCGCGGGCTAGGACGGCACCAGTCTGCCGTCGCGCAGGTCGAGCGCGTCGGGGGCCAGGGCCGCGCGGAAGGCGGCGGAGTGGCTCACAAGCAGGATCGCCTGCGGCAGGGCGCGCAGGATCTCGAGCAGGCGCCCTTCGTTCTTCGGGTCGAGCGCATTGGTCGGCTCGTCGAGCAGCAGCGCCTCGGGTTCCATGGCGAGCACGGTGGCCAGCGTCACCAGCCGCTTCTCGCCGCCCGAGAGCTTGTGGGTGATGCGGTCGCGCAGGTGGGCGAGGTCGAGATCGGCCAGCACCCGGTCGACGATGGCCAGCGCCTCGTCACGGCTGCGCCCGAGGTTGAGCGGACCGAAGGCCACGTCCTCGGCCACGGTTGGGCAGAAGAGCTGATCGTCGGGGTCCTGGAACACCAGCCCGATGCGGCGGCGGACCTCGTGAAAGTCGGCCTCCTCGCGGCGGGGCGTGCCAAAGGCGGTGACGGTGCCCGCGTCGGGGCGTTGCAGCCCCAGCGCGATGCGCAGCAGGGTCGACTTGCCGGCGCCGTTGGGACCGGTCAGCGACAGCCGCTGGCCGGGCATGAGCCGCAGCGAGACGCCGTCGAGCACCGGGGCGTGGCCGGGGTAGGCGAAGCGGATGTCGGAGAGCGCGATCAGGGCCATGCGAGATCGACGCCGAGGAGCGCGGTACAGAGGCCGCAGAAGACCACCGCGACGCGCCGGTCGCGGGCGGTGAGGGCAAAGTCGCCGAGCAGCGGAAAGCGCCCCGAGAAGCCGCGGCAGCGCATCGCCGCGAGGATGCGTTCGGAGCGTTCGATGGCCCGCACCAGCATCATGCCGACGAGGTAGCCGAAGCTGCGGTAGGTGTGCCAGTTGGTGCCCGGGCGGAAGCCCCGGACCTTCATCGCGGCGCGCAGGCGCAGGTACTCGTGCCGGAGCACCTCGATGTAGCGGATGGTGAACATCAGCAGGTGTACCAGCCGTTCCGGGCAGCGCAGCCGGTGCAGGGCGTGGCCCAGCGTCACCGGCTCGAGGGTGCCCACCAGCACCATCAGCGCGAGGATGACGGCGTTGGCGGTGAGCGCGATCTCTGTGGCCTGCCGGAGCCCCTGCCAGCTGGCGGTGAGGCCCCACAGGCTGAAGATCGCGTCGCCGGGCACGGTGAAGGGCAGCATCACCAGCATGAAGAGGATGAACCCGTCCATCGTCGCCATGCGCCTGAGCGTGGGCCCCGGCGGCAGCTTCGACAGTGCCATGAGCCCCACCGCCATGGCCAGCGCCGCCGCCATTGCGGGCAGGGTGGTGAGCGCCACGGTGACGATGCCGAAGACCCCGGCCATGACGATGCGCAGCCGGGGGTCGAGCTGGCCCACGGTCCCGTACTCGGGCGCGGCGCCGGCCTCGGCCAGGGTCTTTTCGCTGGGCCTCAGCGCGTGGGCCACGGCTCAGCCCGCGAGCTTGCGGCGCGCCGCGAGGTAGAAGCCGAGCCCGAAGAGACCGACGATGTAGCCGATGCCGCCGAGGATGCTCTGAAGGTCGTTGTGTTCACGGTAGGCGGCGATCTCGCGGCGCAGGGGCCGGACCTCGTCGCGCACCGCCTCG
>NZ_JAATOS010000234.1:0-6295 GCF_011806505.1 Salipiger sp. HF18
TGGGTCTGGGTCTGGGTCTGGGTCTGGGTCTGGGTCTGGGTCTGGGTCTGGGTCTGGGTCTGGGTCTGGGTCTGGGTGACCCTGCGGAGATGCGTCTTACGCAGACCCGCCCGGATCGACCTGACCAAGTTTGCGATTACGAGCCCGTCCACCGGGTGCCATCGCCCCTTGCGACCGTCCTGCCAATGATCAGTTCGGCGCGGTTGCGGCCATAGCCTTGGAACTGGCGCCGCGGCGCAGGGCAGCTGCAATGAAGGGGAGCAGCCCCAGACCGAGCGCGAGGGCGAAGTAGAGGGTGACGGCAGAGCCGGCCGACCATCCGAATATGCCCCAGGCGGTGAAACCACCGAAGAAGCCAAGAAAGCTGCCCATCAGAAGCGCGATAACTGCCATGCGACTCTCCATCTCCACCCCCCGGTTTAGGTCCAAAGTCCTTACAAGTCGTTAATCGCCACGGATTCGGGCGCGAATGTGGCACGGAACGGGCGCGAGCCGGCTTGGCAGTGGGGCAAATGGATAGGGCCGCACCGATGTGGCGCGGCCCCGGACTGGCCTGATCAGGCGATCTGTTTTCCGCTCAGAGAACGGTGACCGGCGTGCCGACGGGCACGCGGTTGTAGAGGTCGATGACATGCTCGTTCAGCATCCGGATGCAGCCGTTCGACACCGAGCGCCCGATCGATTGCGGCTCGGTGGTGCCGTGGATGCGATAGAACGTGTCGCGCCCGTTCTGGAACAGGTAGAGCGCGCGGGCCCCGAGCGGGTTCGTCGGGCCGCCGGGCTGCACGTAGTCGTTGTTGCGGAAGCGTCCATAGGAGGACGGGTCCCGCTCGATCATTTCCTGCGTCGGACGCCAGGTCGGCCATTCCTTCTTGACCTGGATGACCGCGTCCCCGGTGAACTCCAGCCCGGCGCGGCCGACGCCGACGCCGTAGCGGATGGCCTGGCCCGGTGCGGTCACGAAATAGAGGAAATGCGCACGGGGCAGGATCAGGATCTGGCCGGGCAGGAGGTCGGCCTTGATGCGGACCTGCTGCGGGCGAAACTTCTCTTCGACTTCGAATGCGTGGGCCGGAAGGCCTGCGGCAATCGCGGTCCCGGCAGTGGCGGTGGCAATGAAATTGCGACGGGTGATCATGGACAAAGCTCGAATTCCCTCGGGTCAGCGGTTCTCATTCTCTCCAGCCCTAACGCGAAATCAATGCGGAGTTTCCTCCGGGGATTGTCACGATGGCGTGGGGGACACATATATGTTAAAATGAATGTGAAAAAGGGGCCAATCATGGTCAAATTGATCTGTTTCGACTGCGGGCAGACCAACCGCGTGCCCGAGGACCGGCTCGACGCGGGTCCGAAATGCGGAACCTGCGGCGCCGCGCTGGTCGAAGGCAAGGCGCGCGAGTTGGATGCGTCGACGCTGGCGAAGGCGATTCGCACCGACGAGATGCCGCTCGTGGTGGACTTCTGGGCGCCCTGGTGCGGGCCCTGCCGAATGATGGGGCCCGAGTTCTCGAAGGCGGCCGGTGCGATGAAGGGGCGGGCACGGCTGGTCAAGGTCAACACCGAGATGCACCCGCAGGCCGCCGCGTCGTTCGGCATCCGCGGCATCCCGACGATGATCGCCTTTTCCGGCGGGCGCGAGGCAGGCCGGCAGTCGGGCGCCCTGCCCGCGGCGCAGATCGAGGCCTTCGCCTCGGGTGCCGGCCGTCGCTGAGCCCGCATCGTCAGGTCACTGGCGGGGCGCGCCGGCGTTGCGCCCCGCCAGCATGACGCTGATCGTGTAGGCCTTTTGCGGTGTCAGCCCGGCCATGATCGCGGCGGCGGCATCGGGCCTCATTCGGGCGAGAAAACCTGCGGCGAACTCAGGATCCATCTCTTCGAAGAGGATGGCGGCCTGCTTGGGCTTCATGGTCGCATAGACCTGCGTGAGCCGCTCGACGTCGTCCTCGGCGGCGCTCTGTGCGGTGGCGAGGGTGGCGCGGAGCTTCTGTTCGGCCTCCTCCATGGCGACGAGCTTGCGCTCGATCTCGGCCTCGGCGACCGAGAGCGCCTGCATCCGGGCCTGAATCGCCTCCTCCCGGGTGGCGACGCGTTCCTCGCGCTGGCGCAGCGCCTCCAGGATGGGCGCGATATCCTCCTCGGCGGCGCAGGAGAGCGGATCCTGCGCGTCATGCTTCGCGGCGGGCTGGCCCGCGTGATCGCCGCTGGGTTCCAGCGCAAACGCCGCGCCGGCCTGCACCGCGAGGCGCGCCACGGCCGAAGCGATGAGCAATCCCCCGATCACCGCGAGCACCCCCTTGTTGCGACGGCGCGGACGCCGGGTGGGTTTGCCCTTGGCGGGCGTCTTGCGCAGCCACGATATCATCGCGAGGCCCCGCGCGCTGGATGGCGGAAGAACACCGGTTCCGGCTCGTCGCCGGGCCTGGATGCGGGCTCGGCACCGGCGGGCAGGTCGTGCATCGAGGCGAGCATCAGCTCGAGCCGCTTCGCCACGTCCTCGGCCCGGGTGGTGAGCGTCTCGAGCGAGGCGGAGGAGTCCTTGGCCGCGGTCTGCGCCGCCCCCAGCGTGCGCGTCAGGTCGTCGACCTGCGCCGAGAGCACCGCGACCGCGCCGCCGACCCCGTTTTCGAGATCGGTGAAGCGCGACAGGCGCCGGGACAGCACGAAGCAGTAGAAGCCGGCGCCCAGGGCACCTGCCGCGAGCAGGATGTCAGCGATCAGTTCCATCTGGGACCCCTCAATTCAGCACGAATTCCATGATCAGCAGGTCGCGCACGCGATCCTCGCCGGCCACGAGCTGGACCCGGCGCAGCATCTGCGAGCGAATCCGGATGAGCGCACCGGGTGCCTCGATGTCCGAGGGGTGCAGCGCGCGCAGGTAGTTGTTCAGAACGTCGACCACCCGCGGCTTCAGCGATTCGACCTCGGCCATGTGGGACGGCGGCACCTCGAGACTGGCGAGGAAGCGCAGGTGATGCATGTCCGAGCTCGGCCCCATCGAGATGATCAGCTGCGGCATCTCGATGAAGGCGACGTTGGCGTCGGGCAGGGGCGCGCCATGATCGTCGGCGGCATGCGGGTCGTGGGCGCCGGCCGCGGCGGTATCACCATGACCATCGGCGGGCGCGGTGTGGTCGCCCCCGCCACCGAATGGCAGCAGCCCCGAGAACGCGGCATAGAACCCGCCGCCGCCGCCCACGAGCGCCAGTACGACGCCGATAATCAGCGGCAGTTTCGAAGATTTCTTCTTCGGTTCTTCATCCTCGCCGGGGACATCCGCAGCGGCATCCGTCATGGGCCGACCTCTTCTTCAACCTCGCCCCGTTATAGCCCTGCAGGGACTAACCGATTGTTAAGCCTGATAGTCCAATGATGCGGGTACCGAGCAGAACGGTCGGAACGGAGGTTGGTCTTGCAACAACTCGCGCAAATCTGGGAGGGGCTCGGCGCCCGGCGGCGGATCATCGTCCTCGCCGCGACGGTGGGCGTGATTCTCGCGGTCCTGACCATGGCGCGGATGGCGGGGACGCCGTCCATGGCGCTGCTCTACGCGGGGCTCGAGAATGGCGCCGCGGGTGAGGTCGTCGAGGCGCTTGAACAGCGCGGCGTCGTCTACGAGGTGCGCGGCGGCGCCATATTCGTGCCCGAGATGGAACGCGACGCCCTGCGCATGACCCTCGCGAGCGAGGGGCTGCCCGCCAATTCCAACAAGGGATACGAGCTGCTCGACGGGCTGTCCGGGTTCGGCACCACCTCGCAGATGTTCGACGCCGCCTACTGGCGCGCGAAGGAGGGCGAGCTGGCGCGCACCATCGTCGCCAGCCCCTACATCGCCAGCGCGCGGGTGCACATCGCCAACAGCTCGGCCAATCCCTTCCAGCGTGACGTGCAGCCCTCGGCCTCGATCTCGGTCACCAGCACCGGCGAGGTGCTGTCGCCCGCCCAGGCGCGGGCCCTGAAATATCTCGTGGCCTCGGCGGTTCCCGGGCTCGTGCCCGAGCAGGTGGCGGTAATCGATGGCAAGGGCGGGCTGATCGGCGCCGAGGACGAGGTCGGCAGCGGCCCCACCGCCGAGGACAAGGCCGACCTGCTGCGCGACCGGGTGCAGCGGCTGGTCGATGCGCGCGTGGGGCTCGGCAACGCGGTGGTCGAGGTCAGCGTCGACACGGTCACCGAGAGCGAGACGATTCGTCAGCGCCAGTTCGACCCCGAGAACCGGGTGGTGATCTCGACCGACACCGAGGAGCAGTCGAGCACCTCGCAGGACACCGGAAGCGGCAACGTGACCGTGGCCTCGAACCTGCCGGACGGGCAGGCGGGCGGCGGCGACAGCTCTTCGAGCCAGAGCAACGAGACCCGCGAGCGGGTGAACTACGAGGTTTCCGAGACCATGCGCGAGGTGACCCGCGTACCGGGCGCCATCAAGCGGCTGACCGTCGCGGTGCTGGTCAACGGCACCTACGACACCGCCGCCGACGGTACCCAGCTTTTCGTGCCGCTGCCCGACAACGAGCTGACGGCGCTGCGCGATCTCGTGGCCTCGGCGGTCGGCTTCGAAGAGCAGCGCGGCGACGAGATCACCATCCGCTCGCTGCCCTTCGAGCGCCCCGAGGGTCTGGGCACCGGCCCGATCGAGCCCGACTGGTTCGCCCTGCAGCTCGATCCGATGATGCTGATCCAGATGGCGGTCCTGGCGCTGGTTGCGCTGATCCTCGGCCTCTTCGTGGTGCGCCCGATCCTGACCGGTTCCGCCCGCGCGGCGCTGCCGGGGGCGGAAGGCGGCGCGCTGGCGCTGCCCTCGGGCGGCACCGTGCTCGACGGTGAAATCGACGACGGCGACGAGGGCTTCGCGCCACTGGCGGACCTGGGCAGCGGCGAGGGGTTCGGAGGCGGGTTCGGCGGCATGGGCATGGTCGATTTCGACTCGCCCGTGGCCGAGGACCCGGTGGACCGGCTGCGCAGCCTCATCGAGCAGCGCAAATCCGAGACGGTCGAGATCCTGCGCAGCTGGCTTGACGAGAAGGAAGAGGCGCAATGACGCGGCTCGCGGAGGTGCTCGAGGATTTCGGCAGCGCGGTGGCCACGCCCGCGGCGCCGGCTGCGCTGCATGACGACGGCGCGATCGAGGCGGCGCGGCTCGAGGGGTTCGACACCGGCTACCGCGCGGGCTGGGACGACGCGATCAAGGCGCAGAACGACGACCACGCCCGCATCGCCAGCGATTTCGCCCAGAACCTGCAGGACCTCTCCTTCACCTATCACGAGGCCTACAGCCAGGTGCTGAACGGCATTTCGCCGCTGCTCGAGGACGTGGTGGGCAAGCTGCTGCCCGGCACGCTGCGCGATACGCTCGGCCTGCACATCTCGGACCAGCTGGGCGCCATGGCGCGCGAGATCGGTGCGCTCGAGGTGCAGATCGCCGTGGCGCCCGGAAACGCCGAGACGGTCACTCCGCTGATCGAGCAGGACTTCGGCTTCCCGCTCACGCTGGTCGAGGATGACACGCTGACCGACGGGCAGGCCGATATCCGCTTCGGAGAGACCGAGAAACAGATCGACCTGAGCGGCCTGCTGAGCGACGTCGCGCAGGCGGTGCAGGGGTTCGTGCACGACAACCGGAGAAAGAACTCCCATGGATGACCAGACCGAAGCCACGCGCCCCGAGACCGCGACGCCCTTCACCTCGGTTCCCATCGAGATCACCGTCTCGGTGGGCCGCGCGCGGCCGCTGGTGCGCGACCTGCTGAAGCTCGGCGAAGGGTCGGTGCTGACGCTGGACAAGCGGCTCGAGGACCCGGTGGAGCTTTACGTCGGCGACCGGCTGATCGGCATCGGCGCGCTCGAGGTGCTCGAGGGCGGCGAGAACGGCCAGCTCGCGGTGCGCCTGACCGAGGTGGTCGACCTGAAGAACCCGTCCTGAGCGATGCGCCGGCTCATCGCGCTTACGGGATTTGCGCTGCTGATGCAGGTCGGCCCCGCCGCGGCACAGGAAATCACCCTGAACCTCGGCGAGGGTGGCTCGGTCACCGCCGCGAGCCTGCAGCTCATCGCCCTGATCACCCTGCTGAGCCTCGCGCCCGGCATTGCGATCATGGTGACCTGCTTCCCGTTCCTCGTCACCGTGCTGTCGATTCTCCGGCAGGCGATCGGGCTGCAGCAGTCGCCGCCCAACATGCTGATCGTGAGCCTCGCGCTCTTCCTCACCTATTTCGTCATGGAGCCGGTGTTCACCGAGGCCTGGACCAACGGGGTCGCGCCGCTGCTCGACGAGCAGATCGAGGCCCGCGAGGCCTTC
>NZ_JAATOS010000235.1:0-6265 GCF_011806505.1 Salipiger sp. HF18
CGGCGAGACCGTCGTCATTCGACAGCACTGCGGCGTTCTCGTGCCCCAGCGCGATGATGCAGGCACCGGTAAGGGTGGCGAGATCGACCATGGCCGCGGGCTTCACGTGCTCCTGCGCGTACCAGAGCACGTCCGCGAGCACGAGCCGCCCCTCGGCGTCGGTGTTGATCACCTCGATCGTGTCGCCCTTCATCGAGGTCACCACGTCGCCCGGACGCACGGCGCTGCCCGAGGGCATGTTCTCGACCAGACCGACAAGACCCACCACGTGGGCCGGCGCCCTGCGCAGGGCCAGCGCCTTCATGACACCCGAGACGACCTTGGAGGGCGAGACCGAGCCCTGCCCGACGCAGAGCAGCGCGCCCATGCCGAGCTCGGCGAGCTTGTCCTCTTCCAGCACCTCGACCTCGACGCCGAGATCGCGCAGGCCCTCGAGCCGGGTCGCGAACTCGGTGGTGGTCAGGACGTTGGCGGGTTCGTTCACAAGATCGCGGGTGAAAAAGACGCCCTCGGCCACGGCCAGCGCCGCCTTGCAGGCCGCCTCGGTCTCGTGGGGCTTGCCGCAGAGGATGCGCGCGGGCGCCAGCGGCTTGCCCTTGTCGCTGCGGCGGGCGGTGAAGCCGTAGCCGCGCAGCGCGAGGCCAAGCACCAGCTCCGGCAGGCGGGGCAGGGTCTCGCCCAGCACGGGGACGGCGCTGCTGCCGGCAAGCCGCGCGACGATGGCACCGGCCTTGCGGGCCTCTGCCACGTCGCCGCGACGCTCGAGCTTGATGATGTCGACCGCATCCGCCGCCATCCCCACCGGGAACGCGAGGGTCACCACGTCGCCCTGCGAAGCCTTGGCAAAGGCCTCGCCCGCCACGGCCCGCTCCACGGCACCCCGGGTCAGGCGGTTCAGCCGCCGTGCCCCGCGGCCAAGCTGGCCCGCGCCGTTGACGAATACCGCGACCCGGCCCTCGGCGTCTTTCAGCGCATCGAGGTCGGTTTCGGCAAAGGTGATCTCGCGCAGATCGGTCATCATGCTCTCCTGTTGTCTTTGGCCCTAAGTGGTAGTCCCGCCGGGTGGCATTGACCAGAGCCACCTTTTCCCGCACACACCGTTCGACTAGGCTCGGTCGGAAACAGGATCTCGGGGGAACGCAGGAGGGGAGAGAAGAGACAGATACATGCTGTCGCAACCGAGGGGGGGAGGTGGCTTTTTCGCTCTCGTACTTGTGATGGTCTACTGGCTCAACCGGTCGGTCGGACTGTTCGACGAGCTCATCGCGAATGGCCATACCGCGGGGATCTTCCTCGAGTTCACGCTGCTGGCGCTGCCCGGGGTGGTGGCCATCGTGCTGCCCATGGCGGCGTTCGGCGCCGCGGTCTACGTCACCAACCGCATGTCCAACGAGTCCGAGCTGACGGTGCTCCAGGCAACCGGCCTGTCGCCGTGGCGCCTGGCGCGGCCGGTGCTGGTCTTCGGCGCGATCATCGGCGCGATGATGGCGATTCTGAGCCACGTGCTGGTGCCCGCCTCCATCGGCCAGCTGCGCGAACGCGAGTCCGAGATCTCGGGCTCGGTCTCGGCCCGGCTGCTGCACGAGGGCACCTTCCTGCACCCCACCAGGGGCGTGACCTTCTACATCCGCGACATCACCCCCGAGGGCGAGCTGCGCGACGTGTTCCTGTCGGACCGGCGCGACCCGGACCGGGCGATTGCCTACACCGCGCAAAGCGCCTACGTGCTGCGCGACGACGACGGCCCCAAGCTGACCATGCGCTCGGGGCTGGCACAGACCCTGCGGGCCGAGGACCAGACGCTCTCGACCACCGATTTCGAGAACCTGACCTATGATATCTCGGGGCTCGTCACCCAGAACGGCCCGCCGCGCCGCCGCGCCCGGCAGATCTCGACCTGGGAGCTCTTGACCGACACCGAGGCGGTCTCGGAAGAGGTCAAGGACAGCGTGGGCGAAGTGCTCGAGGAAGCGCACATGCGCTTCGAGCAGCCGCTGCTCTGCGTGGTGGCGGCACTGATCGGCTACGCGGCGCTGATGACCGGCGGGTTCTCGCGCTTCGGGGTGACAAAGCAGATCGTCGGCGCGATCTTCCTGCTGGTCTTCATCAAGATCGTCGAGAGCATCGTCACGACGCCGGTGCACGCCAACGCTGCGCTCTGGCCGCTGATCTACCTGCCAAGCATCGTCGGCCTGATCATCGCGGGCGTCCTGCTGCAGCGCTCGTCGCGGTCGTTCCGCCCGGGCCGCGCCGCACCGCCCGCCCCCGAGGGGGCCGCCGCATGATCCTGCACCGCTACTTCGCCCGGCGCTTCTTCTGGATGTTCATGTCGATCCTCTCGGTCTTCGCGATCTTCGTCGGGCTGGTCGATCTCGTCGAGCAGATCCGCAAGTTCGGTGGCGACATCAGCTTTGCCCAGAAGGTGCAGATCACCGCGCTCCGCCTGCCCGAGGGCATGTACGAGATCCTGCCGCTGGTGATGATCCTCGCCACCGCGGCGCTGTTCCTGATGCTGGCGCGCAGCTCCGAGCTGGTGGTGGTGCGCGCCGCCGGCCGCTCGGGCCTGACCGCGCTCATGGGGCCGATGATGGTGGCACTGGCGATCAGCGGCGTCACCGTGGCGATGCTGAACCCGCTGGTGGCCGCCACCTCGAAGCGTGCGAGCGACCTCGCCGAGAGCTACGAGAACGACGGCGCCTCGGTGATCTCCATCGGCAAGGAAGGCCTGTGGCTGCGCCAGGGCAGCTCGGACGGACAGGCGGTGATCCGCGCCGCCCGCGCCAACCCCGATGCCACCGTGCTCTACGACGTAAGCTTCCTGCAATACGCCGAGGACGGCGGCCCCATCCGCCGCGTCGAGGCCGCCGAGGCCGCGCTCGAGGACGGCGCCTGGGCGCTGCGCGACGCCAAGGTCTGGCCGCTCGGCACCCGCGCCAACCCCGAGGCCGCGGCCGAGCGCCACGCCCGGCTGCGCATCGCCTCGGATCTCACGCAGAACGACATCCGCGATCGCTTCGGCAAGCCCTCGGCGGTGGCGATCTGGGATTTGCCGGACTTCATCAACGGGCTCGAACAGGCAGGCTTCTCGGCCCGCCGTCACGAGGTCTGGTTCCAGATGGAGCTGGCCCGTCCGATCTTCCTTGTCGCCATGGTGCTGGTGGCGGCGGGGTTCACCATGCGGCCGGCGCGGCTGGGACGGACGGGGCTCTACGTGCTTGCCGCCGTGCTGCTGGGCTTCGGACTGTACTACGTGCGCAACTTCGCGCAGATCATGGGCGAGAACGGCCAGCTGCCGCCACTTTTCGCCGCCTGGGTCCCGCCCGTCGCCTCGCTGATGCTGGCGCTGGGTCTGGTCCTGCAGATGGAGGACGGCTGAATGCGCGTCGCCCGCCAGTTCTGCGTCGCGGCCCTTCTGGCCGTTGCTGTGCCCGGCACGCTTGCCGCACAGACCACGACGCTCGCCGCCAACGCCCAGAACGACGACACGGAGCCCGCCCTGCTGGTCGCCGACAGCGTCTTCGTCGAGGACAGCTCACGGCTCATTGCCAGCGGCAATGTCGAGGCCCTGCACGACGGGCTGCGGCTGACCGCGACCCGCATCCTCTTCGACCAGGACAAGGGCACGCTCACCATCGAGGGCCCGATCCGGATCACCGACGAGACCGGCAACCTGCTGCTCGCCGATGCCGCCGAGATGAACGAGGGGCTGCGCGACGGCATGCTCAAGGGCGCCCGCATGGTGATGGACGACCAGCTGCAGCTGGCCTCGGTCGAGGCGCAGCGCGTCGGCGGCCGCTATACCCAGCTCAGCCGCGTTGCCGTGACCTCGTGCCAGGTCTGCGGCCGCAACGAGGTGCCGCTCTGGCAGATCCGCGCCGACCGGGTGATCCACGACGAGGAAGAGCGCCAGCTCTGGTTCGAGGGCGCCCAGCTGCGGGTGCTCGACGTGCCGGTGTTCTGGTGGCCGCAGCTGCGCCTGCCCGACCCCTCGCTGAAGCGGGCCCGCGGCTTCCTGACGCCGACGCTCCGCAGCACCTCGCTGCTCGGGACCGGCATCCGGGTGCCCTACTTCATCCCGCTCGGCGACCATCAGGACATCACGCTCACGCCCTATGTCTCGCCCGAGACCCGCACGCTCGAGGCGCGCTACCGCCGGGCCTTCAGCAACGGCACCATCGAGCTCAACGGTGCCGTGACGCGCGACACGCTGGTGCCCGATGCCACCCGCGGCTACCTCTTCGCCGAGGGCGAATTCGGGCTGACCGGCGACTTCACGCTGGAGTTCGACATCCAGTCGGTGTCCGACGATTCCTACTTCAACGAATACGACTACGGCCCCAGCGAACGTCTCGAGAGTTCGGTCACCCTGACCCGCGCGCGGCGTGACGATTTCCTGCAGGGCGACATCACCCACTTCGAGACCCTGCGCCTCGGAAGAGAACGACACCCAGCCCTCGATCGTCGTCAACGCCGAGTACGAGAAGCGCTTCTTCCCGGACCGCATCGGCGGCGAGCTGCGACTCGGCACCGCGCTTCACAGCCACTACCGCTATTCCGACATCGACTTTGACAAGGACGGCGACGGCGTGGTCGACGGCCGTGACGTCTCGCGCCTGACCGCCGAGGCCAGCTGGCGCCGGACCTGGACCCTGCCTGGCGGCATCCGTGCCGGGGTCGAGGGCTACCTCTGGGCCGACCGCTACGCCGTGGCCGAGGATTCGACCTCGGCTTCCAACGCCGCGCAGCTCACCCCCGCCGCCGCGGTCGAGCTGCGCTGGCCGTTGATCCGCCGCGACGCCATCGGCGGGCACACCCTGCTCGAGCCGGTGGCGCAGCTTGGCTGGGTCGGTGGCGACCGTCCCAACATCGCCAGGGACGAGAGCACCCGCGTCGAGTTCGACGAGGCCAACCTGCTGTCGCTGTCGCGCTACCCGGCCTCGGACCGGCGCGAGCGCGGACGGCTGGCCGCCGCGGGCGTGCGCTGGCTGCACGAGGCGCCGGGCGGCTGGACCGCCGGCATGACCGTCGGCCGGGTCTGGCGGGCCGAGCCCGACGACGATCTCAGCCGCTCGTCGGGGCTTGATGGCGACAGCTCGGACTGGCTCATCGCGGGCGGCTTCGCGAACCCGCTGGGGCTCAGCATCACCGCCCGCGGGCTGCTCGACGAGGACGCGCAGTTCGACAAGGCCGAGGCCCGCGCCTCGTGGGCCAACGACCGGGTCGACCTTGGCGCGACCCACGTCATGCTGGTAGAGGATCCGCTCGAGGACCGCGACGAGAGTCAGGCCGAATGGGGCTTCGACGGCAGCTACAGGTTCAGCACCAACTGGACGACCTCGGCCGAATGGCGCTACGACCTCGCGGACCGGCGGCTTGACCGCACCGGCCTGGGACTGCAATACCGCAATGAATGCGTGCAGGTGGATTTCTCGGTGATACGCAAGTTCGCCTCCGCGACAAACCTCGAACCGTCCACGGATTTCGGCCTCACGGTCGCCCTGACAGGCTTCGGCACCGCCGGCAGCGACAAGGAGTATCGACGCACATGCAACTGACACCCGCACGGATCCTCCGCGCCCTTACCCTGGCAGCGGGTCTGGCGCTGACCGTGTCGCCCGTGGCGGCGCCGGCACAGAACCTCTTCGCCCCGGCGATCATCGTCGATGAAATGGTGATCACCGGTTACGAGCTCGACCAGCGCGCGCGCATGCTGACGCTGCTGAACGCCCCCGGCAACACCAACGATCTCGCCCGCGAGCAGCTCGTGGACGACCGGCTGCGGCTGCAGGCGGCACAGAACGCCGGCATCGAACCCACCGAGGAAGAGATCCTCGACGGCATGTCCGAATTCGCCGGCCGCGCCCAGCTGAGCCGCGAGGAATTCGTCACAGCGCTCGGCCGTGCGGGCGTCGCCGAGCAGACCTTCCGCGACTTCGTGCGCGCGGGTGCCGCGTGGCGCTCGCTGGTGCAGAGCCGCTTCGTGCAGCAGTCGCAGGTAAGCCCGGCCGAAGTCGACCGCGCGCTTGCCGGCAATGGCGGCAGCTCGACCGTGCGCGTGCTGCTCTCCGAGATCATCATGCCGCTCTCGCCGCAGAACGTCGAAGAGGTCCGCGCCCGGGCCGAGCGCATCGCCCAGATGACCTCCGAGTCCGAGTTCTCGGCGCAGGCGCGGCAGTATTCGGCCACCGCGACCCGTGACGCTGGCGGCCGCCTGCCGTGGCGCGAGCTGAACGAGCTGCCGCCGCAGCTGCGTCCGATGATCCTC
>NZ_JAATOS010000236.1:0-6261 GCF_011806505.1 Salipiger sp. HF18
GGGCTCGTCCGCGATCAGCAGCTTCGGCCGCCCGATCAGCGCCGAGGCGATCATCAGCCGCTGCCGCTGGCCGCCCGAGAACTGGTGCGGGTACTGCCCGAGCCGCGACCTCGGGTCGGCGATGCCCACCCGGTCGAGCATGGCGATGGCACGGTCCTCGGCCTGCGCCTTCGAGAGCTTCTCGAAATGGCGCAGCGCCTCGGTCATCTGCACGCCCACGGTCATGGTGGGGTTCAGCGACTGGTTCGGATCCTGGAAGATCATCGCCATGTCGCGACCGCGCAAGTTCGCCCAGGCCTTGGGGGCCTTCCCGGCGTAGTCCGTGCCCATCAGCGCGAAGCGCCCGGCGCTCTGCCGTGCCTTGCGGGGCAGCAGGCCCATCAGCGACATGGCGGTCAGCGACTTGCCGCAGCCGCTCTCGCCCACGAGACAGAGCGTCTTGCCCGGCTCCAGCCGCAGGCCCGCGCCGCGCAGCGCGTGAAGGTCGCCGCGATCGGTGGGGATGGTGACGTGCAGGTCGTCGATGTCGAGCAGCGGTGCGGTCATTTGCGGGCCTCCCCGGTCAGGTCGCGCATGCCGTCGCCCAGCAGGTTCACCGCCAGCACCAGCAGGCAGATCATCGCGCCGGGCAGGGCCACGAGCCACGGGTCGAAGAGGATGTTCTCGCGCCCCTCGGCGATCATCAGCCCCCACGAGGGCATCGGCGGGCGCACCCCCCGCCCGAGGAAGGACAGCGCGCCTTTCCGCAGGATCGCGTTGGCGATCTCGAGCGTCATCACCACGAGGATGGTGCCGCGCATGTTGGGCAGGATCTCGAGGAACAGGATCCGCGGCCAGCGCGCGCCGATGGCCTGCAGCCCCGAGATGAACTCCTGATGCCTGAGCGACTGGGTGGCGGCGCGGGTCACCACGGCGAAGCGGTCCCAGAGCAAGAGCCCCAGCACGGTCACCAGCGTGGTGAAGGACGCGCCTCCCATGGCGACGGCGGCGAGCGCCACCAGCACGATGGGCAGCGACAGGCGGATGGTGGTGGCGAAGCTGATGACCATGTCGATCCAGCCGCCGAAATAGCCCGCGATGAGCCCCAGCGAGATGCCGATGAAGCCCGACACGATCACCACGCCCACGCCCACGCCCAGCGACACCCTTGCGCCGTAGATCAGCCGCGAGAGGTAGTCGCGCCCGAGATGGTCGGTGCCGAGCAGATGCTCGGGCACGGCGCGGTCGTGCCAGAACGGCGGCAGGAAGCGCTGGGTCAGATCCTGCGCGTAGGGGTCGTGCGGGGCGATGAGCGGCGCGAGAATGGCGAGCAGCGCCACGATCAGGATCAGCAGGCCGCCCAGCGTGACGCCGCTGTTGCGCAGCACCTTGCGCAGGCGCGAGACGGGGCGGGGGGCGACGGCGGTCTCAAGGGTCATGCGGCGCCTCCTCTCAGGCGCGGGTCGAGCCATGCGTTCAGCAGGTCGGCGGCGGTCGTCAGCACCACGTAGAAGAGCGACAGGATCAGGATGATCGCCTGCACCACGGGCAGGTCCGAGCGCAGCAGAGACTCCCACGCGAGGCGGCCGAGCCCGTTCACCGCGAAGACGCTCTCGATCACGATGGAGCCCGAGAGCAGGATGCCCAGCTGCACCGCCGAGAGCGAGATCAGCGGCAGCACCGCGTTACGCAGCGCATGCACCAGGATCACCCGTCCGGTGGGCAGGCCCTTGGCCTGCGCCGAGCGGATGTAGTCGGTGTTCAGCACCTCGATCATGCCTGAGCGGGTGATGCGCATGAGCTCGGGGATGGCGGAGTAAGCCAGCACCAGCACCGGCAGGATGTAGCCCTGCCACGTTTCGGTGCCCGAGATCGGCACGAGCCCGTACCAGACGCCGAAGACCACGATGGCCATGAGCCCGAGCCAGAAGCTCGGCACCGCCTGTCCCGACACTGCGAGCACCAGCGCGAAACGGTCGATGAAGCCGTTGGGGCGCATGGCGGCGGCCACGCCCAGCGGCAGCGCGATGGCAAGCGCCGCGACGAAGGCCAGAATGCCCAGCGTCAGGGTGACGGGGATGCGGTTGCCGATGATCTCGGAGACGGGGATGTTGAAATAGATCGACTGGCCGAAGTCGCCGGTGAGGGCGGAGCCGATCCAGTCGGCGTATTGCACGACGATGGGTCGGTCGAAGCCATAGGCCAGACGGATCGCCTCGGCGTCGCCGGCGCTGCCGCCTGAGCCCGCGATGGCGATGGCCGGATCGCCGGTGAGGAAGATCAGCGCGAAACTCAAGGCCGAGACGGCTACGGCGACGCCAAGCGCCACGACGAGGCGGCGCAGGAGAAAGCTCAGCATGGCAGGGGCCCGTGGTCAGTCGGAAAAGGTGGGGCGCGCAGGATCGCGCGCCCCCAGTCGGGGATCACTTCCAGCTGGCTTCCCACCAGCGGGCAAACTCGTCGGGATAGGGCGTGAAGCTCAGGTCCGGCGAGAGGCCGTAGTTCACGTTGAAGTTGTACATGGGCATCCAGTAGGCCTGGTCCACGATCTCCTTCACCGCCATCGAGTAGTTTTCGGCGCGCACCTCGCGGTCCGATGCGGTGTCGGCGGTGGTGAGCCACTCGGCAAGCTGCGGGTCCTGGATCAGGTCGTCGGCGCCGCCGCCGAAGAAGTTCGACAGGATGAAGGCCGCGTCGCCGATGCCGTAGCTGCCCCAGTTCGAGAAGAACGCCGGAAGCTCCTTGGCGCGCCACTGGCCGACGCCGGCCGCGTATTGCTGCTCGTTGAGGATCAGCGTCACGCCGACCTTGGCAAGATACGCGGCCACGGCCTCGGCCACGGGGCGGGGCATGGCGGCGAAGACCATTTCCATCTCGAAGCCGTCGGCATAGCCCGCGTCTGCCAGCATCTGCCTGGCCTTCTCGGGGTCGTACTCATAGGCGGTGACGTCCTGCGCGCAGCCGAACTGGGCCGGGTTGCAGGGCGTGTTCAGCACCTCGGAGCCGGCGCCGCCGAAGGCCTTGGTGATGGCCTCGCGGTTGACCGCGTGGATCAGGGCCTGACGGACCTCCTGCTTGGCGATGGGGCTCTCGGCGTCGAGCGCGAGCGGCGCGAAGCCCACGTAGGCGATGCGCATGATCGGCGCCGAGATCACCTGCACGCGGCTCTCCAGACGCGAGGCCTGATCCGGCGGGATGCGCCAGATCCAGTCGAGGTTGCCCGACATCAGCTCGGCGTACTGGGTGTTGAGCTCGGGGATCGTGCGCACGACGATCTTGCCGATGCTGGCACCGGCCTTCGGGCCCTCGGGATAATAGTCCTCGAACTTCTCGAGCTCGTAGCGCACGCCGGGCTCCTGCGAGACAAGCTTGTAGGGGCCGGTGCCGATGGGCGTGCGGGTGATGCCCTCGGAGCCGTTCTCGGCGAAGAATTCGTGCGGGTAGATCGGCAGCGCGTCGGCCAGCATCTCGAGCGCGCCGGCGAAGGGCTTCGACATGTTGATGCGCACGGTGTAGTCGTCGATCTTCTCGACGCTGTCGATCCAGTCGACGTAGATCGCGTAGCGGGTGCCGTACTCGGGGTCGGTCACCATGTCGAAGGTGGTGACCACGTCATCGGCGGTGAAATCCGCGCCGTTGTGGAACTTGACGCCCTCGCGCAGCTTGAACTCCATCACCAGCGGCTCGACGTACTCGTAGCTCTCGGCCAGCGCCGGGAGGAACTCGCCGGTGTTGAGGTCCTTGTAGAGCAGCCCGTCATAGATGTGGCGGGCGAGGATCAGGCCCTGACGGGCCGCGATCTTGTAGCTGTCGAGCGGCTCGGGCTCGGCGGCGAAGGCCACGTTCAGCGTGTCGTCGGCCTTGCCCGCGTGGGCGGCACCGGCGGCCAGCGACAGCGCCAGAGCGCTCGCGCCCAGCAGGCGGGCCATGGTGGTCGTCGTGAGGGTCATGAGGAGAGTTCCCTGTTGCGTTGCGTTTGTCATTCAGTCGGCCGCCACGCGCGGCTCTTTCGGTTGGGCCAGGTCGGCCATGGTCTCGCCGGCATGCAGGCGGCGGATGAGCTCGGGTTCGTTGGCCTGCATCGCCAGCGCCCGGGTGCAGTGCATCTCGGCATCAGAGGGGGGCAGCACCACCACGCCGTTCTCGTCGGCGATCACCAGGTCGCCCGGCGCGACGCTGACCCCGCCGCAGGCGACGCGGTGATTGACGTTGCCGCCAAGCCCGCGCTGGCGGGTGGTGATGGGCGAGCGGCCGCGGCACCAGACCGGGAAGCCCAGCTCGCGGATCGCGCTGAGATCGGTGATGAACCCGTCGATGATGGCGCCCTTCACGCCGCGCGCGATGGCGGCATTGGTGGTGACGGCGCCCCAGCAGGCGTGGCGCAGGTCGCCGCAACGGTCGACGACCACGATCTGGCCGGGCTCGGCGATGGAGAGCGCCTCGACCAGCGCCATGCCGTCGTCTCCGGGCAGGCGGACGGTCAGCGCCGGGCCCGCGATGCGAATCCCCGAGCTCACCGACTGGATCGCCGGGACCATGAAGCCGTCGGACAGGAAGTGGCCCAGCGTCGCGGTTTCGACGGTGGCGTAATCGACGGGGGCGTCCGGGGTGGCGGTCATGAGGCGGTCCGATCTGCAAGAGTTCCCCAAATCGAAGCGTTATGATTGGGCAGGGTCAAATAACCGTCCGCTATCGCTGGGATAGCCTCGTGGCGGGCCGGCGCGCGGCGCGGCTGTGCGACGTTGTGCGCGGATGCTGGCGGAGGCGCGTTTTCGCTGTAAAGTCACGCCATCCGCGTGTAACGCCTCGCGGCGACCGTGCCCTGCGGTCCCGGGGGGATCGCGGGCCGGGACAATTCCCGTTGCTCCGGCAAGTGATGAAAAAATGGACGGTATTTCCCTGACCGAGCTGAACTGGAACCTCCTGCGCACCTTCCACGTGATCGCGGAAGAGCAGAGCCTGACGCGGGCGGCGCAGCGTCTGGGGGTGAGCCAGCCCTCGGTCACCAACGCCCTGCGCAAGCTCGAGGAGCAGCTCGGCTGCCAGCTGGTGTTCCGCGACAGCCGCCATTTCGAGCTGACCCTGCGCGGCACCAAGATCCACCGCGAATGCACCGAGATGTTCCGCTCGGCCGACCGCATCGCCGGCCTCAGCCGCCACGGTGTGGACGAGGAACGCGGCGAGGTGCGGTTCCAGATCATCACCAACCTGCGCAGCCCGCTCTTCGACGAGGCACTCCGGCTCTTCCACCAGCGCCACCCCTCGGTCAGCTTCCGCATCGAGGTGCAAAGCAGCCAGACCATCATTCGCAACCTTCAGGACGAGCGCGTCGGCCTCGGGGTCTGCCTGCTGTCGAAGCCGGTGATGAACCTGACCTGCCGCAAGCTCTTCCGCGAGGAGTTCGGCATTTTCTGCGGCAAGGAGCACCCGCTCTTCGGGCGCGAGGACGTGGCGCTGCGCGATCTCCAGCAGGAGCCCTTCATCACCTTCGCCTGCGCCACCGACGCGGGTGGGCTCGAGCCCATGGCGGTGCTGCGCCAGAGCGCCAACCTCGGCCAGCGCATCAGCGGCGCCTCGCCCAACATGGAAGAGATCCGGCGCATGATCATGTCCGGGCTCGGCATCGGGATCCTGCCGCTGGTCTCGGTGATGGATGAAATCGAGCACGGCAATCTCTGGCCACTCAAGATCTCGGACCAGCAGCTCGGCGCCGACGTCTTCCTCGTCACCAACCCGCGGCTGCAGCTTTCCTCCGCCGAGGAGAAGTTCGTGCATCTCATCGAGGAGCTGCTGAACCTCTACCCCGACATGGGCTGAGGCCGCGCACGGCCGGTCAGCGGTCGGCGCGGGCAACGGCCGTGTGCAGCAGCACGTTGAGACCGGCGACGAGATCCTCGGGCGCGCAATCCTCGCGGTTGTTGTGGGTGATGCCGCCTTTGCAGGGCGTGAAGATCATCGCGGTGGGGCAGTGGGTGGCGAGGAAATAGGCGTCGTGCCCGGCCTGGCTCTGGATGTCGCGCCAGCGCAAGCCCATGCGCTGCGCCTCGCCGCGCACCATGGCCACGAGGCCTGCATCGAAGATGTCGCCGCCCCAATGCCATTCGTCCTCGACGCTGGCGGTGCAGCCGGCCCTTGCGGCGGACTCGTGCAGCGCGCGGCGCATCTTCTCGGCCATGACGCGGGTGGTGACCGGGTCCGGGTGGCGCACGTCGCAGATCGCCTCGGCGCTCTCGGACAGGATCCCGGGCTTGTTGGGCCAGGCGCTGAGCTTGGCCGCGGTGG
>NZ_JAATOS010000237.1:0-6223 GCF_011806505.1 Salipiger sp. HF18
GCCCCCTGCCCCGTGGTCCAGATCATGGAGATCGCCGAGGGCGCGGTGGACATGAGCGTGGGCTTCGACCAGCTCGCGGCGGTGCGCGCCGGCGCGCAGCACCTGCAGGACTGCGGCTACAGGCGGCCGGGCTTCCTCAGCGCCCGCATGGACCCGCGCGCGCAACGGCGGCTGGCCGCCTTCCGCGAGTTCGCCGGGAGCGCGGGCATGCTCGACGACCGGCGCATCATCACCACGCCGCAGCCCTCCTCGGTGGGCATGGGCGGGCACCTGCTCGAGCAGCTGCTGAGCCAGGCGCCCGATACCGACGCGGTGATGTGCAACAACGACGACCTCGCCGTCGGCGCGCTGATGGAGGCGCTGCGGCGCCACATCGCCGTGCCCGGGCAGCTCGGCATCTGCAGCTACAACGACATCGAGATGGCCCGCCACATGGTGCCTGCGCTCACCGCCGTCGCCACGCCGCGCCGCGAGATCGGCAGCCGCGCCATCGCCATGCTGCTGGCCGAAATCGACAACCCCGGCTCGGTGACCGAGCGCCGCGTGGACCTCGGCTTCGAGATGATGATCCGGGAGTCCACCTCGCGCCGCTGATCTTGTCTCACTATATGGACGACCATCTCAACAATTGACACGTCCCCGCGCCGCTACTATGCGCCAAGGTGTCGGGCGACGGTAGTCCGGCGCAGGCGGAGCATCCGGACATGGCGAAGGACACCACCGGCGACGGGCCGCGCGGCACCCAGACGCTGAGCCGCGGGCTTTCGGTGCTGCGGCTCGTGGGAGAAGGGACCAGCAGCGCCTCGGGCATCGCCGCGGCGCTCGACGTGCCGCGCAGCACGGCGCAACGGCTGCTCGCCAGCCTCGTGGCCGAAGGCTGCCTCTACCGCATTCCCGGCAAGGGCTACGTGCTTGGCCCCGAGCTGATCCACCTCGGCGCCCGCGCCCGCGCGCAGCAACCGGTGCTGGCGCTGGCAGCACCAGTGCTACAACGCCTCGCCGCGGCGACTGGCGACACCGTGCATCTGGGCGTACCGGACGGGGACGAGGTGCTCTACCTCGACAAGATCGACGGCACGCGCGGGCTCGAGATGCGCTCGCGGCCCGGCCAGCGCATGCCGCTCGCCTTCACCGGGCTCGGCAAGTCCCTGCTCTGCGACACCCCCGACCCCGAGCTGCGCGCCCTCTACGACCGCAGCGCACCTGCGCAGGCGGCGCTTGCGGGCCGGGTGCCGCCACGGCCGTGGGAGGTCTTCCGCGACGACATGGCCGAGACCCGGGCGCGCGGCCACAGTCTTGACCTCGAGGAGAACGAGCGCGGCATCCGCTGCGTCGGCGCGCCGGTGCGCGACATTGAGGGCCGCATCGTGGCAGGGCTCAGCGTGGCCTCCGCCACCCCCTTCCTTCCCGACGAGCGCATGGCGCGGCTCGCCCCGCTGGTGATCGCCCATGCCGATGAGATTTCCCGAGAGCTGGGCTGGAGGCCCGACGATGACAGATGACCCACCCGCGCTCGTGGCGCTCGACTGGGGCACCTCGAGCCTGCGCGCCTTCCTGATGTCGGCCAGCGGCAGGGTGCTCGACACCCGCGCCTCGGCCCACGGCATCCAGCACCTGCCCGAACCGGGCGTGCCGGGCTTCGAGGCGGCCTTTGCAGCGATCTGCGGCGACTGGCTGGCGGCGAGCCGGGTGCCGGTGGTGGCGGGCGGCATGGTGGGCAGCGCGCAGGGTTGGACCGAGGTACCCTACCTGCCCTGCCCGGCAGCGCTCACCGACCTGCCCGGCGCCGCCACCCGCGTCGCCACCTCCGGCGGCCAGGAGGTGCTGATCGCGCCCGGGCTGGTCTTCGAGCCCGAGGGCGGCACCCCCGACGTGATGCGCGGCGAGGAGATCCAGATCGCCGGGGCCATCGCCGGCAATCCCGACTGGCAGCAGGCGGCGACGCTGGTGCTGCCCGGCACCCATTCGAAATGGGCCGAGGTCGCGGACGGCGTCGTCACCGGCTTTGCCACCTACATGACCGGCGAGCTCTTCGCCGTGCTGCGCGCCCATTCGATCCTCGGGCGGCTGATGAGCGACGAGGCCCTGACCGAAGACGCCCATGCCGAGGCCTTTGCGCAGGGCGTGGCGCAGGCCTCGACCGCGGGACCGGGCGATCTCACCCGGCAGCTTTTCGGGACCCGGACGCTGGGGCTTACCAAACGCCTGCCCGGCGGCGTGCTGGCCGACTACCTCTCGGGCCTGCTCATTGGCTCCGAGATCGTCTCGGGCCTTGCCGCGCAGGGCGACCGGCCGGTGCTGCTGGTGGGCAGCGGCGCGCTCTGCACCCGCTACGACACCGCGCTGCGCCAGCTTTCCGGCCGCGGCGCCGCCGCGACGATCGACAACCCGGCCCCCGCGGGCCTCTTCCGTCTGGCCTGCGACGCGGGCCTGCTTACCCCAGAACCCGGGAATTCCGATGACTGACACCGACCGCCTCACCCGCCTCGACGCCGCCTGCAGCGCGCTTCCTCTCGTCGCCATCCTGCGGGGCCTGCGCCCCGAAGAGGCGGTGGAGATCACACAGACGCTCTATGACGAGGGCTTCCGCCTGATCGAGATCCCGCTGAACTCGCCGCAGCCCTTCGACAGCATCGCGGCGGTGCGCAAGGCGCTGCCCGCCGATGCGCTGGTGGGCGCGGGCACAGTCACCACCATCGCCGACGTCGACCGGCTCAACGCGATCGGCGCCGATCTCGTGGTGATGCCGCACGCCGACGTGGCGGTGATCGGCCAGGCCGTGGCCAAGGGCATGATCTGCATCCCCGGCATCGCCACCCCGACCGAGGCCTATGCCGCGCTCAACGCCGGTGCCGCGGCGCTCAAGATCTTCCCGGCCGAGCTCGTGGGCCCGGTCGCGATCAAGGCGATCCGCACCATCCTGCCCGCGGGCACCCGGCTTTTCCCCGTGGGCGGCATCTCGCCCGCCACCATGGAGCCCTTCAAGCCGGCGGGCGTCGCGGGCTTCGGCCTTGGCAGCGCGCTCTACAAGCCCGGCGACGGCGCCGCGACCGTGGCCGCCAAGGCCCGCGAGTTCGCCGCCGCCTGGGCCGTCTTCGCGGGCTGAACCTTCCCGACGGCCGCTCCGGCGCCCCCTGGGGCGTCGGACCCGGAAAAATTCCGGGCAAAAGACCTGCAACCAACGCGTGAGCACCCGAGGACTCTGCTCACGCGACGCGCTGCGCGCTTTCCCCTGCGAGAGCCTCTTGCTCCTCGATGGAGCTTGGTATACATCCGCATACTGAAAGCTTGAGGCCGCCCGCGTGACGTGGCTGCGCAGCGGTGTTCAAGTTTCCTCCAACCTTGAATCGTAGGGATCGTCATGAGCTTGTACACGGACTACCTAACTGAAATCGAGACGCGCAAGGCGGACGGTCTGCACCCCAAGCCCATCGACGATGGCGCGCTGGTGGAGGAGCTGATCGCCCAGATCGAGGAAGCCGGTAACGAGCATCGCGAAGACTCGCTGAAGTTCTTCATTTACAACACCCTGCCCGGCACCACGAGCGCCGCGGGCGTGAAGGCGGCCTTCCTCAAGAAGATCATTCTCGGCGACGCGGTGGTGGAAGAGATTACCCCCGACTTCGCCTTCGAGCTGCTGTCGCACATGAAGGGCGGCCCCTCGGTCGAGGTGCTGATCGACCTCGCGCTCGGCGACGACGCCGAGACCGCGACGCAGGCGGCCGAGGTCCTGAAGACCCAGGTCTTTCTCTACGAGGCCGACACCGGCCGACTCGCCGCTGCCTACAAGGCCGGCAACGCCATCGCCAAGGACATCCTCGAGAGCTACGCGAAGGCCGAGTTCTTCACCAAGCTTCCCGAGGTCGACGACGAGATCGAGGTGGTGACCTACATCGCCGCAGAAGGCGACATCTCGACCGACCTTCTGTCGCCCGGCAACCAGGCGCACTCGCGCTCGGACCGCGAGCTGCACGGCAAGTGCATGATCTCGGAAGCCGCGCAGAAGGAAATCGAGGCGCTGAAACTGCAGCACCCGGGCAAGCGCGTGATGCTGATCGCCGAGAAGGGCACGATGGGCGTGGGCTCGTCGCGGATGTCCGGCGTGAACAACGTGGCGCTCTGGACCGGCAAGCAGGCCAGCCCCTACGTTCCCTTCGTGAACATTGCCCCGATCGTCGCAGGCACCAACGGCATCTCGCCGATCTTCCTGACCACGGTGGGCGTCACCGGCGGCATCGGGCTCGACCTGAAGAACTGGGTCAAGAAGCTTGACGAGAACGGCAAGCCGATCCTCAACAACGAGGGCAACCCGATCCTCGATCAGAAGTACTCGGTCGCCACCGGCACCGTGCTGAAGATCAACACCAAGTCCAAGACGCTGCTGAGCGAGGACGGCGAAGAGCTGACCGACGTGTCGGGCGCCTTCACCCCCGCCAAGGTCGAGTTCATGAAGGCCGGCGGCTCCTACGCCGTGGTCTTCGGCAAGATGCTGCAGACCTTCGCGGCCGAGACGCTGGGCGTCACCCCGCCCGCGGTCTTCGCACCGTCGAAGGAAGTCTCGCACGAGGGCCAGGGCCTGACCGCGGTCGAGAAGATCTTCAACGCCAACGCCCGCGGCACCACGCCCGGCAAGGTGCTGCACGCCGGATCCGACGTGCGCGTGCAGGTCAACATCGTGGGCTCGCAGGACACCACCGGCCTGATGACCGCGCAGGAGCTGGAAGCCATGGCCGCCACGGTCATCTCTCCCAGCGTCGACGGCGCCTACCAGTCTGGCTGTCACACCGCGTCGGTGTGGGACAAGAAGGCCCAGGCCAACATCCCCAAGCTGATGTCGTTCATGTACAACTTCGGCCTGATCACCGCCCGTGACCCCAAGCACGTCTATCACTCGATGACCGACGTGATCCACAAGGTGCTCAACGACATCACCGTCAGCGACTGGGACATCATCGTGGGCGGCGACAGCCACACCCGCATGTCCAAGGGCGTGGCCTTCGGCGCCGACTCCGGCACCGTGGCGCTGGCGCTGGCGACCGGTGAAGCCACCATGCCGATCCCCGAGTCCGTGAAGGTGACCTTCAAAGGACAAATGAAGGATTACATGGACTTCCGCGATGTTGTTCACGCAACGCAGAAACAGATGCTGGAACAGCACGGCGACAACGTGTTCCAAGGCCGCATCATCGAAGTACACATCGGTACGCTGCTCGCGGACCAGGCCTTCACCTTCACCGACTGGACCGCGGAGATGAAGGCCAAGGCCTCGATCTGCATCTCCAACGACGAGACCCTGATCGGCTCGCTGGAGCTCGCCAAGCACCGCATCCAGGTGATGATCGACAAGGGCATGGAGAACGAGTCAGGCACGCTCGCCGGTCTCATCGCCAAGGCCGACAAGCGCATCGCCGAGATCCGTTCGGGCGAGAAGCCCGCACTGAAGCCGGACGACAACGCGAAGTATTTCGCGGAAGTGGTTGTGGATCTTGATCTTATCGACGAGCCGATGATCGCGGATCCCGACGTCAACAACGCCGATCCGTCGCGTCGTTACACCCACGACACCATCCGCCCCGTGTCCTACTATCGCGGCGAGAAGAAGGTGGACCTTGGCTTCGTCGGCTCCTGCATGGTGCACAAGGGAGACGTGAAGATCGTCGCCCAAATGCTCAAGAACCTTGAGAAAGTCAACGGCAAGGTCGAGTTCAAGGCGCCCCTCGTGGTGGCCGCGCCGACCTACAACATCATCGACGAGCTCAAGGCAGAGGGCGACTGGGAGATCCTGCAGAAGTACTCGGGCTTCGAGTTCGACGACCTGTTCCCCAAGACCCAGAACCGCACCGAGTACGAGAACATCCTGTATCTCGAGCGTCCGGGCTGCAACCTCTGCATGGGCAACCAGGAAAAGGCCGCGGGGGGCGCCCCCGTTCTGGCGCCCTCGACCCGCCTGTTCCAGGGCCGCGTCGTGGAAGACAGCTCCGAGAAGAAGGGGGAATCGCTGCTCGCCTCGACCCCGGTCGTGGTGCTCTCGGCCGTCCTCGGCCGGACGCCCAGCACCGACGAATACAAGGCCGCGGTGGAAGGCATCGACCTGACCAAGTTCGCGCCGCCGCTGCAGGCGCCGGAGACCACCCGCTCGGCTCACTTCTGATCCGACCGGACGGTCTTTCAGACAGCAAGGGCGGCGCCAGCGATGGCGCCGCCCTTTTGCGTGCCGGACGCG
>NZ_JAATOS010000238.1:0-6187 GCF_011806505.1 Salipiger sp. HF18
CCGGCGCGGCCTCGACGGCTTCGGGAGCCGCTGCGGCCTCGGGCTCCGGGACCTCGGCAGCAGGCGCCTCGGGCGCTTCGACCACGGCGGCTGCTTCAGGCTCGCTGGCCGGAGCCGCCTCGGCGGTTTCCGTCACCTCTTCGGTCTTCTTGGCGCGGGAGCGCGACCGCGAGCGGGTGCGCTTGGGCTTGGCGGGCGCTTCCTCCTCGGCCGGGGCGGCCTCGGGGGTCTCGGCGGCCGGGGCCTCCTCGGGGGCTTCGGTCACAACCTCGGCCGCTGCCTCTGCCGCGACCGGGGTGGCCGGCGCTTCCGCCGTCACCTCGTCCGACGCGTCGGGATCGCCGTTGTCGTTACCCTCGTCCGAGCCATCGCTCTCGCCGTTCTCGTCGTTCTCGCGCGACTTCGAGCGCGAGCGACGCCGACGCCGACGGCGCTTCTTGGGCTTGTCGTCGTCGTCCTGCGGCGTCGGGGTCTCGACCGTGGTCTCCTCCTCGACTTCCTCGACCTCCTCGACTTCCGCCTCGAGCGCGTCCTCGTCGACCTGGTCCATCAGCGTGGTGTCGACCGACACCACCGGCGCCACGACCTCGGGCACGTTGCGCGTCGCGGTCTTGAACTTCTCCATCGAGAAGTCCGGCGAGACCAGATGCGTGTCGCCTTCGATGCGCACGGCCATGCCGTAGCGCGCCTCGATCATAGCGACATGCTCGCGCTTCTGGTTCATCAGGTAGTTTGCGATGCCCACCGGCACCTTGACCAGAACCTCGCGCGAGCGGCGGCGGGTGCCCTCTTCCTCGATCTGGCGCAGGATGTTCAGCGCCATGTTGTCGTCCGAGCGGATCAGGCCGGTGCCGTGGCAGGCCGGGCACGGCTGCGTGGTGGCCTCGATCATGCCCGGGCGCAGACGCTGGCGCGACATCTCGAGCAGGCCGAAGCCCGAGATCCGGCCCACCTGGATGCGGGCCCGGTCGGTCTTGAGCTTGTCCTTGAGTTTCTTCTCGACTGCGGCGTTGTTCTTGCGCTCTTCCATGTCGATGAAGTCGATGACGATCAGACCGGCAAGGTCGCGCAGACGCAGCTGTCGGGCCACCTCCTCGGCGGCCTCGAGGTTGGTCTTGAGCGCGGTCTCCTCGATCGAGCCTTCCTTGGTGGCCCGGCCGGAGTTCACGTCGATGGCCACCAGCGCCTCGGTCACGCCGATGACGATGTAGCCGCCGGACTTGAGCTGGACCGTCGGGTTGAACATCGAGCTGAGGTAGCTCTCGACCTGGTAGCGCGCGAAGAGCGGCATCGGGTCGGCGTAGTGCTTCACGTTCTTCGCGTGGGACGGCATGATCATCTTCATGAAGTCCTTGGCGATGCGGTAGCCGCGGTCGCCTTCCACGTGAACCTCGTCGATCTCGCGATTGTAGAGGTCGCGGATCGAGCGCTTGATGAGGTCACCCTCCTCGTAGATCTTGGCGGGCGCGATGCTTTGCAGCGTGAGGGCGCGGATCTGCTCCCACAGGCGCTGGAGGTACTCGTAGTCGCGCTTGATCTCGGTCTTGGTGCGCTTGGCGCCAGCGGTGCGGATGATCAGGCCCGCGCCCTTGGGCACGTCGATCTCGGCGGCGATCTGCTTGAGCTTGGAGCGGTCGGTGGTGTTGGTGATCTTGCGCGAGATGCCACCGCCACGGGCGGTGTTCGGCATCAGCACACAGTAGCGGCCCGCCAGCGACAGGTAGGTGGTCAGCGCGGCGCCCTTGTTGCCACGTTCTTCCTTGACGACCTGCACCAGCATGATCTGGCGCACCTTGATGACTTCCTGGATCTTGTACTTCCGCGGGCGCGGCTTGCGCTTGGGGCGGATGTCTTCCTCGGTGTCGTCGTCGGCCACGGATTCGATGCTGTCGTCGCCGGAGACGTGATCGTCGTCGTCCTCATCCTCGTCGTCGGCCTCGGTGTCGCGGGCCTCGGGTGCCTCGTCCTCGTCCGCGATCGCCTCGGCAGCCGCCTCGTCGGACGCGGCCTCTTCGGTTGCGGTCCCGGTGGTCACGATGTCTTCGCTGTCGCCGGATTCGGGCGCGTCGGCGGGCTCGGCCACGGGGGCCTCGTCCACCAGCACCATGGGCGACAGACCCTCGGCGGTGTCCTCGCCGTGCTCCTCGCCACCAAGGTCGATGGTCTCCATCCCCTTGATCTCGGAGACGTCCGCCGAGGTGGTCTTGTCGTCGCTGCGGGTCTTCTCGGCCTTGGACCGGGTGCGCGAACGGGACCGGCGCGACCGCGCGGAGCGCGCGCGCGACTTTTCCTTCTCGTCGTCCTCGTCATCGGCCTCGGCGGCAAGCGCGGCCTCTTCCTCCATCAGCGCCTGACGGTCGGCGACGGGGATCTGGTAGTAATCCGGGTGGATCTCCGAGAAGGCGAGGAAGCCGTGACGGTTCCCGCCGTAATCCACGAAGGCCGCCTGTAGGGACGGCTCGACGCGCGTCACCTTGGCGAGATAGATGTTGCCGGCTAGCTGACGCTTGTTTTCCGACTCGAAGTCGAATTCCTCGACCTTGTTTCCGTCGACCACCACGACGCGGGTCTCTTCCGCGTGGGTGGCGTCGATGAGCATTTTCTTTGCCATGTTGTCCGTCTGCACGGCGCAAGCGCCCCTCCTCCACCGGGAGGGGGACGAAGGGGAGTTGCGGCGTGGCTTGTCTGGGCGAGTTGCGGCGCGCAGGCACGGGAAGACGCTTGGTCTTCGCCCTGGTGCCTCGTCTGCGTCGCACGCTTCATCGCGGTTCTTCTCCGACGCTGGCACGGGCCTTGCCGCGCTGCGCCTGTTATCTGCCCGCAACCGTGAGGCGGTCCGGGCGGTCTTCGGGTGGCCTTGCGGCCCGATCGGTCTGCACCGGGTCCTTGTCGGGGACGCGCCGGCGCAGCGAAACTCTCTGGCATCGCCAAGCATTATGGGAGGCCTGACAGCCAGCATAAGGGAAGGGGTGTGGAAAAGACAATATGGAATGTGACAGTTGCGATTTTCCGCGCGCGAAGCGGCGCCCCGCCCCGATGCAACTCCCCGCCCGGTGCCGCGTTGGGTCCCCGGGTGCCGCGCATCGCGGCGCCGTCTGACGAGAAGGAGCACGACATGATCCGCAAGAAGGGATCCGCGAACTGGAAGGGCAGCCTCAAGGAAGGCACCGGCACAATCTCGACCGAATCCGGCGTGCTGGACGAGGTGAACTACGGCTTCAACAAGCGCTTCGAGGGCGCGCCGGGCAGCAACCCCGAGGAGCTGATCGGGGCCGCACACGCGAGCTGCTTCTCGATGGCGCTGAGCATGGTGCTGGGCGAGGCCGGCTTCACCCCGGACGATATCTCGACCGTCGCCACCGTCTCGCTCGAGAAGAGCGACGCCGGCTTCGCGGTGACCGCGAGCCACCTCGACGTGACCGCCAAGGTGCCCGGCGCCACGGCCGAGCAGTTCGCCGAGGCCGCAGCTACGGCCAAGGAGAATTGTCCGATTTCGAAGCTTCTGAGCGCCGAGATCACCATGGACGCCACGCTGGCGTAACGGCAGCAAGGGGGCGCTGCCCCCTCCGCGCGCCGGGGCGCGCTCACCCCCGGGATATTTGAAGGCCAGTGGAAGACAGGGCGACGCGCGCGTGTTTTCCACTGGCCAAAAATATCCCCGCCGGAGGCCTCTGGCGTGTCACCGGGGGGGGCCGGACGTCAGCCGAAGGCCTTGAGGCGCTTGATCAGGCTCGAGGTGTCCCAGCGGCCGCCGCCCATCGCCTGCACGTCCTTGTAGAACTGGTCCACGAGCGCGGTGACGGGGAGCGGCGCACCGATCTCCTCGGCGGTGGCGAGGCAGATCGCGAGGTCCTTGCGCATCCAGTCGACCGCGAAGCCGTGCTCGAACTTGTCGTCGATCATGGTGCCGTAGCGGTTCACCATCTGCCACGAGCCGGCGGCGCCGCCGCCGATCACGTCGACCACAGCACGGCCGTCGATACCTGCCTTCTCGGCGAAGGCCAGCCCCTCGGAGAGGCCCTGTACGAGGCCCGCGATGCAGATCTGGTTGACCATCTTGCACTTCTGGCCGGCGCCGCTGTCGCCGATCCGGCGGCAGAGCTTCGAGTAGGCGTCGATGACCGGCTCGG
The DNA here is from genome assembly GCF_011806505.1 of Salipiger sp. HF18. Taxonomy (NCBI): domain Bacteria; kingdom Pseudomonadati; phylum Pseudomonadota; class Alphaproteobacteria; order Rhodobacterales; family Roseobacteraceae; genus Salipiger; species Salipiger sp. HF18. Next base: position 4,131 of record NZ_JAATOS010000238.1, read on the forward strand.
ACATGTCGTAGTCCGGCTGGTCGCCGCCGCACATCACCACGAGCTGGCCGTTCTCGGCCCCCGCCTGCCCGCCCGAGACCGGCGCATCGACGAAGCCGAAGCCGTTTTCCTTCGCGACTTCATAGAGTTCTGCCGTGACCTTCGAGCTCACCGTGGTGTGGTCGACGAAGATTGCCCCCTCGGACATGCCCGCGAAGGCACCGTCCTCGCCGAGGCAGACCGAGCGCAGGTCGTCGTCGTTGCCGACGCAGGCCATGACGAACTCGGCGCCCTCGGCGGCCTCGCGCGGGGTCGGCGCCATCTTGCCGCCGTGTTCGGTCGTCCAGGCCTCGGCCTTTGCGGCGGTCCGGTTGTAGACCGTGACCTCGTGACCGGCTTTCACCATATGCCCGGCCATGGGATATCCCATCACCCCGAGCCCCAGGAATGCGCATTTCGCCATGGTTCAACCCTCCGTTATCGCTGACGTTGGCTGTGTTGTCGCCGCTCCCCCGGGCCTTGGCAAGGGGGCGGCCACGCGGTAAGCCCGCCCGAAGACCGGTGAACGGGGAAATCCTGATGGCGACACTCTTCCGATGGCTCCTGAGGCTCGCGTCCACGGCGATCCTCCTTTCCGTCGTCGTGGTGGGTCTGGTCTACTACCTCGGCTCGCGGTCGCTGCCGGATTACGACAAGGATTTGACCGTCGCCGGCATCGGCGCCGAGGTCGATATCGTGCGCGACAATGCCGCCGTGCCGCACATCTTCGCCGCCTCCGACGAGGACGCCTATTTCGGGCTGGGCTATGCCCATGCGCAGGACCGGCTCTGGCAGATGGTGCTGATGCGGCGCACCGTGCAGGGGCGGCTCTCGGAGATCTTCGGGCGGCGCACGCTCGAGACCGACATCCTGATGCGCAGACTTGACCTTTACCCGCTCGCCACCCGCTCGGTCTCCTCGCAGACGCCCGAGACGCTGGCGGCGCTCCGCGCCTATTCGGCCGGGGTGAACGCGCGCATCACCGAGATCAACGAGCACAGCCTCGGGCGCGGCGCGCCGGAGTTCTTCCTCTTCGACGCACCCATTGCGCCGTGGCAGCCCGCCGACAGCATCTCGCTGGTCAAGCTGATGGCGCTGCAGCTCTCGGGCCAGTTCCGCGACGAGATCCTGCGCGCCCGGACCTCGCTGCTGCTGCCCGATCCCAAGCGGCTCGCCGACATCCTGCCCGACATCCCCGGCACCGGCACCGCCGCCCTGCCCGACTACGCCAGCCTCTTTCCCGGCCTGCAAATGCCGCGCTACGCCGCGCGGGACCCCGGGACATCCCCCTACAAGGACCGGCTCTCGCCCTTCGCCGAGCGCGGCTTCGCCGGCGCCTCCAACGCCTGGGCCGCGGCGCCCGCGCGCTCGGCCGGGGGCGGCACGCTTCTCGCCAACGACCCGCATCTGGGGTTCACCGCGCCCTCGACCTGGTATCTCGCGCGGCTCGAGCTGTCCTCGGGCGGCGTGATCGGCGCCACCGTGCCCGGCATTCCCGCGGTGATGCTCGGCCGGTCGCAGAAGCTGGCCTGGGGGCTGACCTCGTCCTACCTCGACGACCAGGACCTGCACATCGAGGAGCTGAACCCCGAGAACCCGCAGGAATACCGCACGCCCGACGGCTGGAAGCGCTTCCAGACCCGCCGCTCGATCGTCGAGATCCGCGGCGAGGCGCCGGTCACCGTCACCCTGCGCTGGACCGACAACGGCCCCGTCCTGCCCCGCACCCGCTTCGAACTCGACGCCATCACGCCCCCGGGCCACGTGGTGTCGATGAACTGGACGGCGCTCTCGGGCAGTGACACCTCGGTCAGCGGCGCGCTTCGCCTGATGGCGGCGGGGAGCGTGCAGGAAGCGCTCGACGAGGCGACACCGCTTTATGTCGCGCCGTCGCAGATGCTGACGCTGATCGACAGCGAGCACATCGCGATGAAGCTGATCGGCGCCATGCCCCTGCGCGATCCGGCCCACCAGAGCCAGGGCCGCATGCCCTCGCCCGGCTGGGTCGAGGCCAACCGCTGGCAGGGCGTCTTCCCCGA
>NZ_JAATOS010000239.1:0-6185 GCF_011806505.1 Salipiger sp. HF18
GGCGGGCGTGGCGCGTTCGGTGAGGTTTGGGCCCGGGTTGCCGCGGTGGGGCGTCGTGGCGCCGCGGCGCGGGTTTGGGATCGGGCGCGGCCGGGGAGGTTAGAGGCGCTGACAAACGCCATGGGGCGTCAGGTTTCGCCGATCTGATCACGGCTTGGTTCGGCTGAAGACCACCCACTCAACGAGATCTTGCCCGGGAGGGTGCCCAGGCACCCCGCCGGTCGAGATCTCGCTCTTTCGGTGACCTGTCAGGGGCGCCAGGTCAGGAAGTTGGCGATCATGCGCAGGCCGGTGGCGGCGCTTTTCTCGGGGTGGAACTGCAGGCCCACGACGCTGTCCCTGGCCACGATGGCGGTGACGTCGCCGCCGTAGTCCACGTGGGCCACGCGCTGCGCCGGGTCGCTGAGGCGCATCTGGTAGGAGTGCACGAAATAGGCGTGATCGCCGGTGGCGATGCCGTCGAGCACCGGGTGCGGGCGGTCGACCACGAGGTCGTTCCAGCCCATGTGCGGCACCTTCATCGCGGGATCCGAGGGCGCGATGCGCTCGACCTCGCCGTCGATCCAGCCGAGCCCGTCGGTTTCCGTATACTCGTGGCCCTTGCGGGCAAGGAGCTGCATGCCGACGCAGATGCCGAGGAAAGGCACGCCGCGGCGCTCTACCGCCTCGACCATGGCCTGGAAGCAGCCCGAGCGCCACAGCGCGGCGGCGCAGGACGGGAAGGCGCCGTCGCCGGGCAGCACGATGCGGTCGGCGCCGGCCACGGTCTCGGGGTCGGTGGTCACCACGACCTCGCCGGCACCCGTCTCCTGCGCCATGCGCTGGAACGCCTTCTCGGCCGAGTGCAGGTTGCCGCTTTCGTAGTCGATGATCGCCGTCAGCATCCGTGCCGTCCTTTCCGGTTCGCCCGCGACATGCGCCGCCGGGGCGGGCACGTCAAGGCAGGCTCAGAGGTTCTCGTATTGCGGCATGCCCAGCACGTGGTAGCCGCAATCGACGCGGATGGTCTCGCCGGTGGTGCAGGCGCCCGCGTCCGAGACCAGGAACACCGCGGTGCCGCCCACCGCCTCGAGCGTCGCGTTCGAGCGCAGCGGGGCGTTCTGCTCGGTGAACTTGTAGGTCTTGCGCGCGCCGCCGATGGCCGCGCCGGCCAGCGTCTTCATCGGGCCGGGGGAGATGGCGTTGACCCGGATGCCCTCGGGGCCGAGGTCGTTGGCGAGGTAGCGGGTCGCCGATTCCAGCGCCGCCTTGGCCACGCCCATGACGTTGTAGTTCGGGAACACCCGGGTGCTGCCGTCATAGGTGAGCGTGAGCAGCGTGCCGCCGTTCTCGACCATCAGCGGGTGGGCGCGGCGCGCCACCTCGATGAAGCTGTAGCAGGAGATGTCGAGCGAGTTCTTGAAGTTCGCCCGGCTGGTGTCGAGGAACCGCCCGGTGAGCTCGGACTTGTCCGAGAAGGCGATGGCGTGCACCAGGAAGTCGATGGTGGGCCAGCGCTCGGCCAGCATCGCGAAGCCCGCGTCGAGCGAGGCATCGTCGGTGACGTCCACGTCCACCATCAGGTCGCTGCCGACCTGGGCCGCGAGCGGTGCGAGTCGCTTGCCGAAGGCCTCGCCCTGGTAGGTGAAGGCCAGCTCGGCCCCCGCCTCGTGCAGGGCCTTCGCGATCCCCCATGCGATGGAGCGGTCGTTTGCCACTCCCATGACCAGCCCGCGCTTGCCCTTCAGTAGCTCCGACATATCTCGTTATCCATTGTTTTTCTTGTTAATCGCGATAGCGGCTCAGCAGCATGGACCCGTTGGTCCCGCCGAAGCCGAAGGAATTCGTCATCACCGTGTCGAGCCCGGCGTTCTCGACCATCGCGGTCGCGATCTCGGCCGGATCCAGCGCCTCGTCGAGGGTCTCGACGTTGATCGAGGGGATGATGAAATCATGTTCGAGCGCCAGCAGGCAATAGATCGCCTCCTGCGCGCCGGTGGCACCCTGGCTGTGGCCGGTCATCGACTTGGTGGAGCTGACGGGCGGCGTGCTGCCGGTGCCGAAGACGCGGCGCACGGCCTCGATCTCGCCCACGTCGCCGACCGGGGTCGAGGTGCCGTGCGCGTTGATGTAGCCGACCTTGCGGTCCTCGGGCAGGGTCGACAGCGCCAGCCGCATGGCGCGCTCGCCGCCCTCGCCGGAGGGGGCGACCATGTTGTGGCCGTCCGAGGTGGCGGCGTAGCCGGTGACTTCGGCGTAGATCCTGGCGCCGCGGGCACGGGCGTGCTCGAGCTCTTCCAGCACGATGATGCCGCCGCCGCCGGAGATGACGAAGCCGTCACGGTCCTTGTCGAAGGCGCGGCTGGCCTTCTCGGGCGTGTCGTTGAAGTTCGAGGACATCGCGCCCATGGCGTCGAAGAGGCAGGAGAGCGTCCAGTCGAGCTCTTCGCCGCCGCCGGCGAACATCACGTCCTGCTTGCCCATCATGATCTGCTCGGCGGCGTTGCCGATGCAGTGCAGCGAGGTCGAGCAGGCCGAGGTGATCGAGTAGTTGATGCCCTTGATCTGGAAGGCGGTGGCGAGATTTGCCGACACCGTCGAGCACATCGCCTTGGGCACAGCGACCGGGCCCACGCGCTTGGTGCTGCCGGTCTTGAGCACGGTCTGGTGCGCGGTCAGCAGCGCCGAGGTGGAGGGGCCGCCGGAGCCCGCGACCAGGCCGGTGCGCGGGTTGATGACGTCGCCTTCCTCGAGGCCGGAATCCGTGATCGCCTGCTGCATGGCGATGTGGGCATAGGCCGCTCCCGGGCCCATGAAGCGCAGGGCGCGCTTTTCCACGTGCGCGGCGACGTCGATGTCGACGGCGCCGGCCACCTGGCTGCGGAAGCCGTGTTCCTTCATCTGCTCGTTTGCGGTGATGCCCGAGCGGCCCGCCTTCAGCGAGGCGAGCACCTCTTGGGCATTGTTGCCGATGGACGATACGATGCCCAGTCCGGTAACGACGACGCGGCGCATGCGTGCCTCCTCATATTGGTTGGCGCCTTAGTAGTGCACGGAGGGTGGCAGGTGCAAGAAGGTCGGCTGCCGCGCGGGAACCGGGCTGCGCCAGGCGGGAGGGCCTGGGCGCGGGATTGGGCAGGCGGGGCTGCGCTGTCGCAGGATACTCAGCTTTTGATGAGTCATATGTCATTAAACACATCCTATGGGGTATGTGGATCGCCGTTTGAGCGGTATCCTGCAGCAAATCCATTTCATTTCGCGATCGGGAGATTGATATGCCCATTTCGATCGAGGACGCCCGCCGGATCCTTCGCGAGGTCCTGCTGCGGGGGCCGAACGACCCCGAGCGCTCCGGCGGACGCATCCAGGAACTCTACGACAAGATCCGTTTCAGTTTCGACGGGCGGCGCGGCACGCCGAAGGTGACCGGGGTCGGGCTGTCCGCAGAGGGGGGCGAATCGCGTCTGGTGATCTTTCTCGAGGAGGAACTCGACGGCTTCGCAGGCGTGGTGCGCGAGGTGCTGGGGCTCAGCGCCTTCGACATCACCGAGCGCACGAGCGGGCCCATCCTGCCGCGCGCGCGTCCGGCGCAGGGAGGGGACTCGCTGGGCGAGGGCCGTGCGGGCGGCGAGAGCGGCACGCTCGGGGCGCTGGTCAAGAACGCCGCGGGGCAGCGCTTCATCCTGACCTGCAATCACGTCGTGGGGGCGGTCAACCAGGCGCGCCCGGGCGATGTCGTCTGGCAGCCCTCGGCGCGGGACGGCGGAGGGGCGCGGGACAGCATCGGCACCGTCCACCAGATCCACACCATCGACCTGACGGGCACCGGTTTGAACCATATGGACGCGGCATTGATCGAGCCGGACAACGTCGGCGACGTGATCGACGGGGTCATCGTGCTGGGCAGCATCAACGGGACAGCATCGGGGATCGCGCTGCAGGATCCGGTGCGCAAGTATGGCTGGCAGACCCAGAGAACCGACGGGCACTACATGTTCAAGATGGACTTTCTCATGCCCTACGCTGGGCATGGCACCGCGCTTTTCGTCGACCAGCTCGGTATCGTGGACAATGTCGGGGCCTTCGGTCAGGGCGGCGATTCCGGGTCCGTGGTGCTCGACGCGAAGGATCAGCTCGTCGGTCTGTACTTCGGCGATGCCGCGGCGATCAGCATGAGCTTCGCCAACCCCATCGAACCGATCCTGAGCCATTTCGGCGTCTCGCCGGTGTGAGGCGGGCCTTTCCCTCCGTTGGCGATCAGGGGACCGTTCACGATGAGCTGTCGCGTGAAGACGCTGGCCCCAGCAACGCCGCCTCCGCGCGCCCGACGAGGGACGGAGCCCGAGGCGTCATTGCGGGCCTATACCGCCAACATGAGCCGAGGCGGGGACGTCGCCGGCATCAGGTCTCGGGAAAAGCGTTCGGGAAGGACCGTCGGGCAGGACCGCGCGCGGGCGCGGTCGCTGCTGGCAGACAAGGGACGCGGAGGGCTCAGCTCTCGCTGAGCGCCACCTTCATGTCCTTGACCTCGTAGATCACCTCGCCGTCGGCTTCGACGATGCCGTCGGCGACGCCCATGGTCAGCCGGCGGGTCTGCACGGCCTTGGTGAAATCCACCTTGTAGGTCAGCATCTTGCGGTCGGGACGGACCATGCCCTTGAGCTTCACCTCACCGACGCCGAGCGCATAGCCGCGCCCCTGCCAGCCGCGCCAGCCGAGGTTGAAGCCGGTCAGCTGCCAGAGACCGTCGAGGCCGAGGCAGCCGGGCATGATCGGGTTGCCGGGGAAGTGGCAGTCGAAGAACCAGAGGTCCGGCGTGATGTCGAATTCCGCCAGCACGTGACCCTTGCCGTGCAGGCCGCCATCCCCCGACACCTCGGTGATGCGGTCCATCATCAGCATGGGCGGCGCCGGAAGCTGCGCGTTGCCGGGCCCGAAAAGCTCGCCACGGGCGCATTTCAAAAGGTCTTCCTTGCCGAAGCTGGTAGGGTAGTCGGCCATCTGCACAAGGCCCCTTGTTGCTTGATTTTCAGGTTGCGCCCCCCTCTATCATCGCGAAAGCGCGCGTTGCAAGCCTGCCGCGAGGGCGCCGGATGGCACGGGGAGCAAGGATTTCCATTTGAATTCTCCCTTGGGGATTCCCTATATATATGTGCGGAATGCAACGAACCGGATAAGGCATGACCTCGGAAGCTGTTCAGAGAGGCACGGAGTGGCTGGGACGCGTCGGACTGCGCCCCACGCGTCAACGCGTCGCGCTGGCGGCGCTGCTGGTCGGTGACGGCCGCAACCGGCACGTCACGGCCGAGAGCCTGTTCGCCGCAGCCAAGGACGAGGGTGACAGCGTTTCGCTGGCGACCGTCTACAACACCCTGCGCGCCTTCTGCGACGCGGGGCTGATGCAGGAAGTCACCGTCGACGGCTCGCGCAGCTACTTCGACACCAACATCCACGAGCACCCGCATTTCTACTGGGAAGACGACGGCCATCTCACCGATGCGCCTGCCGACCAGATGGTGATCTCGCGGCTGCCCGAGGCGCCTCCGGGCGCCGAGATCGCGTCGGTCGACGTGGTCATCCGGCTGCGCAAGCGTCACTGAGCCGCAGGGTCCGCTCTGCGCCGGGCTGACCTCCGTCCTGCCTCTGCCTGACATCTGTCAAAGCGCGGCACACCGCTCGCCTGCCGTCCTCCAAGGCGTCGGCCCACGGTCCGCGTGATATCGGTCAAAAAGCACCGGCCCCCGGAACCGCGTTCGGCGCGTGGTCGTTTCCTTGCCAAAAGGAGGCACCATCATGACCCGCAAGCTCACGCTCAGATCCATCACCGCCGTGACCCACGACACCCATCACCTGGTGTTCGACCGTCCCGACGATTTCGACTTCGCCCCGGGGCAGGCGGTGGACATGGCGCTCGACCGCGACGGGTGGCGCGAGTCCCGCCACCCGTTCACCATGACCTCGCTGCCCGGCGAGGAGACGCTCGAGTTCGTCATCAAGTCGTACCCGGAAGACGCCGAGGGCCACGAGGGCATGACCGCCCGGCTGGGGCGAATGCAGCCCGGCGACGCGGTGCTGGTCGAGGATCCCTGGGGCGCGATCCAGGACGAGGGCGACGGCGTCTTCATCGCCGGCGGGGCGGGCGTCACGCCCTTCATCTCGATCCCGCGCAAGAAGCTCCACGAGCGCGGCACGCTCGAGGGCAACAC
>NZ_JAATOS010000240.1:0-6182 GCF_011806505.1 Salipiger sp. HF18
CGGTGACCCGCGACATCAGCAGGCGCAGGGTCTCGAACATGCGGTCGGTCACGCCGGAGTCGGACAGGAACCGCGCCATCAGCACGAAAAGCGGGATGGCGATCAGGATGTAGTTGTCCAGCACCTCGCCGAAGATGCGGTTGATGACGATGCCGAGCACCATCGGCTTGCCCGCGATGACCGCGCCGAGCACGGCGGTGCCGCCGAGGACAAAGGCCAGCGGGTGTCCCATGAACAGGCCGACCAGCAGCAGGCCGGCCATGATGAGACCGATGACTTCACCTGACATAGTGCTGCTCCGGCTTGTTGAGGACGAGTTTCAGCACTTCCGAGATCCCCTGGATCAGCAGCAGGCAGGCGGCGACGGCCATGGCGATCTTCACCGGGTAGACGGGCATCTGGATGGCGCCGTAGGTGGTCTCGTTCTGCGCGTAGGAGCGCATGGCGAATTCCCAGCTCTTGGTCACGAAGACCCAGGTGAACGGGAAGAAGAAGATCAGGTAGCCGAGAAGGTCGACGACGCGGCGCAGCTGCGGCCTGAGATTGTCGATCACGAGATCCACTCGCACATGCGACTGGTGGCGCAGGGCGTAACCGCCGAGCATCACGAAATAGAACCCGTAGAGCATCTTGGTCAGATCGAACGCCCAGAGCGTCGGCGCGTTGAAGCCGTACCGCATCACCACGTCGTAGATGATCATACCGGCAAAAATGACTGCGACAAACGAGACCGCTTTCCCGACGATCTCGTTCAACCCGTCGATCAGACGGATCAGAATCATGGTATTCCCTCCCCTGCAAAGGTGCACGCCAAAACATCGGGCTCAACCTTTCGCGAGGCAGTCTATGGACAGCCATCGGGGGTTTGACATGGACAATTTTGCAGATCATGACTGCAACCATGCAGGACGGCTTCGACTGGAACGATCTCAAGGTGTTTCTGGCGCTTCACCGGATGAAGCGCATGACCGACGCGGGCCGGGTGCTCGGGGTCGACCAGACGACCATTGCCCGGCGGGTGAAGGCGCTCGAGGCGGCGATCGGCACCCACCTCTTCGTGCGCCGGGCCGACGGCTTCGAGCTGACCAGGGCGGGGCTGCGGATCCTGCCCTTCGCGCTCGAGATCGAGCACTCGGGCGAGAAGCTCCACGAGCAGATCTCGGGCGAGGACATGCGCCTCGCGGGAAGGGTGCGGATCGGCGCTCCGGACGGGCTCGGAACCTTCTTCCTGCCAGCGATCCTGACGCGATTCCAGCGCGATAACCCCGAGGTCGACGTCGAGGTGGTGCCGAGCTCGCGGCAGTTCCGGGTGGCGGAGCAGGAGGTGCATCTGGCGCTCTGGCTGTCGCTGCCGGAAAGCGGCCGGCTGCTGGCGCGCAAGCTCGCCGACTACAACCTGCATTTCTTCGCCTCGCCCGGCTATCTCGAGCGCCACGGCATGCCGATGTCGCTCGCGGACCTGCAGGATCACCGGCTGGTGGGATACATCGCCGACATGCTGTTTTCGCCGGAAGTACGGTTCTTGGAGGAGCTCGGCCTGCGCCGCCTCGTGCGCTTCGCCTCGAGCTCGATGGCCGCGCAGCGCGAGGCCATCCGCGAGGGTGCGGGGCTCGGAATCCTGCCGCGGTTCATGGCCCTGAACGACCCGGGGCTGGTGCCCGTGCTGACCGACCGCTACCTGCTCAAGCGCACGGTCTGGATCGTCAGCCACCAGAGCACCGAGGACCTTGCCCGGGTGCGGGCGGTGTCCGAGTACCTTCAGCGCGCGGCCCGCTCGCGGCGGGACCTGCTGCTGTTGCCGCAGGGCACGTGAGGTGGTGGGGCGTTTGGTGTGCGGTGAGGATTGAGCGGTCGGGCTGCGCCTGTTGCGAGGGCAGGACCGGGGGTTTCACACCCCCGGACCCCCGTGGAGTTTAGGGGCAAGATGAAGCCCGGGCGTGGTGCCCCCGGGGTTGGGGTTTTCTGCGGGTGGTCAGTATTGGAAGAGGGCGCCGGCGGTGCGGACCTCTTCGGTGATGAACTCCGAGCAGATCCGGATCCGGGACAGGTCGCGCAGTTCGCTGTGGACCACCAGCCAGAACGACCGGCCCAGCCGCACTTCGTCGGGGAGCACCTGTTCCAGCCCCTCGTGATCATGGGCGAGGAAGCGCGGCAGCACGCAGAGCCCGCCGCCCGCCAGTGTCATGTTCATCTGCGCGGGCAGGCTTGAGCTGGTCAGCCACGGCGCGATGTCGCGTGAGAGCTGCGGGATGTAGTCGAGCTCGCGGGCGTAGATCAGGTCCTGGATGTAGCCGAGGATGCCGTGGTGGCGCAGGTCCGACAGCGTCTCGGGGCGGCCGCGCTCGCGCAGGTAGCCGTGCGATCCGTAGAGGCCGAGCTCGTAGTTGGTGAGCTTGTGGGCGTGCAGCCGGCCCTTGCTGGGGCGGGCGAGGCTCACCGCCATGTCGGCCTCGCGCTTGGTCAGGCTGAACTGCCGGGGCAGGGTGACGAGCTCGAGCTTCAGCCCCGGCTGCGCCTGCCCCAGGCGCACAAGCGCGGGGGCGAGGAAGCTGCTGCCGAAGCCCTCGGGCGCGCCGATGCGCACGGTTCCCGCGATGCGCGAGGTCTCGCCCGAGATGTCGCTGGCGGCCTGCAGCGCGATGGTCTCGACCCGCTGCGCCGCCGCGAGGAAGCGCTCGCCCTGCGGGGTCAGGCTGTAGCCCGACACGGTGCGGTCGAAGAGCCGGGCGTCCAGCGCCTCTTCCAGCGTCTTCACCCGGCGGCTCAGCGTGGTGTGGTCGATTCCCAGTTTCTGCGCGGCGAGCGTCAGCCGCCCGGTCCGGGCGATGGCCAGAAACCATTCCATCGCGCCCCAGTCGAAGTCTTGTGTCATATGCGATTCCATGCAACCCGGATGCGAGGATTTCACAGTTTACGTGCGCAGGCCACCATGCTTACGTCGCGCGGCAATCGGGCGGTGCGGGAGGCAGCCATCCGGTCTGCGCCGACGGAGGAGCGGAGCGTCGCCGTTGACAGGGCCGCTGCCCTGAGGTGACGTCGGGCGCGGAGCAGGCGACCCCGGGGAGGGGGTCGCCACTGCCATGCCATCGCCATGACAGGTGGAACAGCCGGCGCGCGCGCCGCGAGAGGAGAGAACAGCATGAAGATCGCATTCATCGGACTGGGCAACATGGGTGCGCCCATGGCCGCCAACCTTGCCAAGGCGGGTCACGAGGTCACCGGCTTCGACGTCGCGGGCGCCAGCGCCGAGGGCGTGGCGGTGGCGGAGTCCTCCGTGGCGGCCGTGGCCGGGGCCGAGGTGGTCATCACCATGCTGCCCAACGGCGCCATCCTGCGCGCCGTCGCCGACGAGGTGATCCCGGCAATGGCTGAGGGCGCGGTGCTGCTCGACTGCTCGACCGTCGACGTGGAAAGCGCCCGTGCGGTGGCGTCGCAGGCCGAGGCCGCGGGGCTGGGTGCGCTTGACGCGCCGGTCTCGGGCGGCATTGGCGGCGCGGCGGCGGGCACGCTGACCTTCATGGTGGGCGGCTCGGACGCGGCCTATGCGGTAGGCAAGCCGCTCTTCGACATCATGGGCCAGAAAGCGGTGCATTGCGGCCCCTCGGGCGCCGGTCAGGCCGCCAAGATCTGCAACAACATGATCCTCGGCGTCACCATGATCGCCACCTGCGAGGCTTTCGCGCTCGCCGACAAGCTGGGGCTCGACCGTCAGTCGATGTTCGACGTGGTCAGCACCTCGTCGGGCTATTCGTGGTCGATGAACGCCTATTGCCCGGCGCCGGGTGTCGGGCCGCAGTCGCCCTCGGACAACGACTACAAGCCCGGCTTCGCCGCCGAGCTGATGCTCAAGGACCTCGGCCTGTCGCAGCAGGCGGCCGAGGCGGCCGATGCCGACACGCCCATGGGCCAGCGCGCGCTCGAGCTCTACCGCAGCTTCGTCGAGGATGAGAACGGCCGCGGCATGGACTTCTCTGCCATGCTGCTCGGCTTCGAGACGCGCGGCCGTGGCTGACGGCGCAGGTGCGGAGCTGAACGGGGTGGTGCGCTTCGAGGTGAAGGGCGCCATCGCGCTCATCACCCTCGACCGGCCCGATCAGCGCAACTGCATCAACGCCGAGGTGGCGGGCGCCCTGCGCGCCGCCATCCGGCGGCTCGAGGCGGACCCGTCGCTGCGCGTCGGCGTGCTGTGCGGCAACGGCCGGGTGTTCTGCGCGGGCATGGACCTCAAGGCGCTGTCCGAGGGCAAGGTCGAGGAGGTGCTCTTCGGCGAGGGCCGCTTCGCCGGCATCGTCAGCCTCGAGCGCCGCAAGCCGTTGATCGCGGCAGTGCAGGGCGCGGCGCTGGCGGGCGGGCTCGAGATCATGCTGTCCTGCGACATGGCCGTGGCCGAGGAGGGCACCCGCTTCGGCATCCCCGAGGCGCGCATCGGCCTCGTGGCGGCGGCGGGGGGCGTGTTCCGCCTCGCGCAGCGGATCCCGCCGGCGCGGGCGCGCGAGCTGGTGCTGACCGGCGCACCCTTCACGACCGAGGAGGCGCTGGCCTGGGGCCTGCTCAACCGCGTGGTGCCCGAGGGCGAGGCGCGCGCCGCTGCCCTGGCGCTGGCCGAGGAGGTGCTGAAAAGCGCGCCGGAGTCGGTGACCGAGGGGCTGCGTCTGGCGCGCCTGCTCGAGCTGGAAGCCGAGCAGCGGGCGTGGCCGGTGAGCGACGACATCATCCGCCGGCTCATGGTGAGTGCCGACGCCATGGAGGGTGCCCGCGCCTTCATCGAGAAGCGCCCGCCGGTGTGGTCGACGCCGGGAGACGGCACGGACTGACCGGATGGACTGACCGGACCCCGCCGCGCGATTGCCGCGGGGCGGGGCCATCTGCGGCGGGAGCCTCCGGCGCAGGGCGACCGGATCGCCGCCCGGCTTCGGCACGCAAACCCTGACCGATGTTCGACCTGCAAACACCATGCCCGGGACTTCGACGGCATTGCAATTCCGGCAACCTCTCGTGGTCCGGGCCCGGTTGAGCCGTCCGGGACATCATCCGTCCGTGATTTTTACCGCGCCGCGCCCGACGGTCGGCAGACGGTCGTAGATGCGCGGGTCCTACCGCACGGCGCCGGGGATGGTCGGGAAATTGTCGCCGTACGGCACCAGCGCGGCGCTGTCCGTGGCCACCGAGGTGCCGATGATCCTCATGGCGACGCCGATGTCGGCACTGCGCGGCGCGGGCGGGTCACTTATCCGGTCGCCGGTCGTCGCCGCGACCTCGACATTGGCCTGCATGGCGTTGACGATGGGCAGCCTTTGCTCGGGCGTGGCGCGGGCAAGGATGCCGCCTCGTTTGGCAGGGCGCGCGCGGTGCCCTGGCGAGGGCAGGAGAATTTTTGCCGACATGGCAGTAGGTTGCGCAACCTCCGGCGTCCTGCCGCGTTGAGTTTGGCGAATGAGTGAGTCACGATGACAGAGTTTCAGGACCTACTGCAAAACCGCGAAGCCTTGATCGCACTCGGGCTGATCGTCGGGCTTTTCACCTTCTTCATGCTCGAGCTCTACCCGCCGGAGGTGCCAGCTGCGGGATTGGCGGCACTCTTCGTGGCGCTCGGCTACGTCGGGCCGGACGAGCTGCTCTCGGTGTTCTCGAACCCGGCGCCGCTGACCATCGGGGCAATGTTCGTGCTCTCGGGCGCGCTGGTGCGCACCGGGGTGCTCGAGGCGGTCTCGGACACCGTCATCCGCCAGGCGAAGGAGCGGCCGGCGCTGGCGCTCGCGGTGATCTTCGGCGTGACGCTGGTTGCCTCGGGCTTCGTCAACAACACGCCCGTGGTGCTGGTGCTGATCCCGGTGGTGATCCGGCTCGCGGCGGCGCTCGGCAAGGCTCCGACCCGGCTGCTGATCCCGCTCAGCTACGTGGCGATCCTTGGCGGCACCTGCACGCTGATCGGCACCTCGACCAACCTGCTGGTCGATGGCGTCGCACGCGGGCAGGGGCTCGAGCCGTTCTCGATCTTCGAGATCACGCCCATTGGCATCGCGGTGGCATTGGCGGGCGGGGTGACGCTTGCACTGCTCGGCCGCTGGCTGCTGCCCGACCGCGAGGCCAGCGACCCCGAGCAGATGCTGGGCGAGACCACGTTTCTCTCCGAGGCGGTGCTGGCGGACGACACCTACGCCGGTCGTCCGCTTTCGGATATT
>NZ_JAATOS010000023.1:0-26885 GCF_011806505.1 Salipiger sp. HF18
TGCGTCAGGCGGGCGCGCCGGCGGCCGCGACCAGCTCGGCGATGAGGGGGTCCTTGCCGGACCACTCCGCCGTGAGGTCGGACACGCGGTCGCGCATCTGGTCAAGCTCGCACAACTCGACGATCTCGACGCCCTTGGATTTGAGCTCCTCGCGGCCCTCGAGATCCTGCGTCTTGGCATAGTCGAGCGTCGCGGTGACCGAGCGCCGGCCGGCCTCGGTCACGGCGGCCTTCTCCTCGTCGTTGAGCCCCTCGAAGAAGCGCTCGGACATCACCGTCGACATGTGCCACGGGTAGTGGCCGGTCAGGGTGAAGTGCTTGCCGACCTCCCAGAGGTTCTCGCCCAGCATCGACGAGACGTTGATCTCGACCGCGTCGATGACCCCGGTCTCGAGCGCGCCGTAGACCTCGCCGTAGGGCAGGCCGACCGGGGCGGTGCCGACGGTCTCCCAGATCTGCTGGTGCAGCGGCACCGGCACGATGCGGGTCTTGAGCCCGGAGAAATCCGCCAGCGTGGTGACCGCCTTGTCGATCGACAGGAAGTTGCGCTGGCCGGTGTCGGCGACCGCGAGCCCCACCAGCCCCGCCGGACGCAGGTCGTCGAGGATCTTCTGCCCGATGTCGCCGAGCGCCAGCTCGCCGAAGTGGTCGTAGTCGCGGATGAGGAAGGGCATCTGCCAGCCGTTCATCGCCGGCCGGCCGGTGACCAGCGGCAACAGCACGCCCGAGACCGAAACCACGTCCATGAGACCCGCGACGCTGCCCTCGAGCAGCTGCTTGTCGTCGCCGAGCTGGCGGTTCGGGAAGATCTGCACCTCGAAGGCGCCAGGCATCAGTTCTTCCAGCGCCTCGCTGAAGCTGGTGGCCATGCGGTGGCCCGGGTGCACCTCGTTGGCGGCATGGGCAAAGCGCATCCGGCGGGCGGCGGCGCGGGCGACGTGGGGTGCGGCCAGCGCGACGCTCATGGCGGCGGCGCCTTTCAGCAGGGTTCGTCTGTGGATGGTCATTCTGGGCTCCTCCCTCGGTGACGTGATGTGCGGGCCGGCGCTGCGTTCAATCCTCTCGCAGGGGCCGGCCGCCGGGCCGGTCAGGCCGGTATCGGGTAATCGTCGGCGTTCAGCACCCAGCCCGGTTTCGCCGAGAAGTCCTCGCGCGGGGGGCTGAAGATGTCGACGAGCAGGTTGCTGCCCGCCCCGGTGGCGCGGGTGGTGTGGATCACCGGCGGCGGGATCACGAGCATCGACGGCGCGCCCATCTCGAGCGCCTTGTCGTCCTTCCAGTCCGCCATGTCGCTGGTCCAGGTCCAGCGCAGGTAATGCGTGAATGTGCCCGACAGGGCCAGCGAGCCCTGCTCGAAATCGTCGTGGTGGTGCGGCGACATCTTGGACGGATCGCGCGGACCGTCGAACGGGTCGAGCACGTTCACCATCAGCGTGGTGCAGCGGAAGATGCGGCCGAAGCGGCCCGGTTCGGGCGCCACGTCGAGCGAATAGTGCCGGACCTTCCAGCCGCCGGTGGGGGCAGGCCAGTCCTGAAGCGGCGG
This sequence comes from Salipiger sp. HF18, assembly GCF_011806505.1. Classification (NCBI taxonomy): domain Bacteria; kingdom Pseudomonadati; phylum Pseudomonadota; class Alphaproteobacteria; order Rhodobacterales; family Roseobacteraceae; genus Salipiger; species Salipiger sp. HF18. Next base: position 1,543 of record NZ_JAATOS010000023.1, read on the forward strand.
GATGTGGCTGCGCGGCACGTCATAGCCCCGTGCATTGCCGCAGAGCGCGACGAGGTCGGCGCTGCGCGTGGTGAAGAGCCGCACGAGCTCGCCGCCCTCGGGGCTGGTGACGCGGCTGGCGCCGGCGGGAACGAAGGCGATGGAGTTGCCGGGGACCTGCACGGTCTCGCCGTTCCAGAGGATCTCGGCGCCGTTCTGTGGCAGCAGCACGCAGTATTCGTCTTCCTGCGCGTCGCGGGCGAACTCGGCGCCAGGCTCGGCAAGGCTGTAGGCCACGAGGAAGTTGTGCCCCCGGTGCAGCCACGTGCGGCCTGACGCGTCGGTGAGCTGCGGCGCGCTGTCGTAGAAGGTTGCGGCCTGTTCCTCGGCCACGAGGCCGGTCTGGTTCAGCATGCTCGCCGGTTTCGACGCGGCCAGCGATGCGCGCGGATCGGACTTGTCGTACATCGTCTCCCTTTCCCGGCGGCCCCTCCGACCGCCTGTCTTTCGTATCTTCCGCGTTCTCCGGACGGTGCCGTGAAAGCGTCATGCCCGTCGGGCAAAGCCCCTTCAGGGGCCTGTATTCGCGTCCCGGCGGCGGTCTCGCGGTCCTGTTTCGGGGCGTCCTTGCCGTGACCCGGAAGTGTGCGTGTTTCTTTTGGCGGAACAGTGTTCTCACAAACGGAACATACGGATCCACCCTCGGGGCTGTCAAGTCCTCGCGTTCGGGCAGCCTGCCACGGCGCCTGTCGGCCCTTGTCGGTGAGGCGGAATGCCATCTCCGCCCGGCCGCCTCGGGGTGGCGGCCGGAGGGAAATTCCTGCTCTCAGGGTCGGGGGATAGCGGGTGTCAGCCGAAGGGGAGCGGGCCGGAATGGCCCATGAGGACCGAGATCCGCCGCGCGGTCTCCATCACCGCGGCCGTGTGCTCGGGTCCGGGCTCGGCAGCAAGCGACTGGGTCAGGTCGACGATCCCCACGGTGCCGCAGACCGCGCCGGAGCCGTCGAGAATCGGGCTCGCCAGCGTGTTGAGCCCGAGCGCCGCCTGGTTGGGCGCGGTGGCCCAGCCACGGCGGCGGATCTCGTCGAGCTCGGCCGAGAGCTTGGCGGGGTCGGTGATCGTGTGCTCGGTGAAGGCGGTCAGATCGCCGGTCAGGACGCGGCGCTGGAAGGCCTCCGAGGAAAACGCCGTCGCCGCCTTGCCCTGCGCCGAGCCGTGGAAGGACAGCAGCGAGCCCACCCGTACGCCGATCTCGATGGGCGAGCGGCCGGGGACGGTGGCGATCACCAGCATCCCGTCCGGCGTCAGCTGCGAGGCCACGGCGGAATGCCCGAGCCGGTCGCGCAGCGCCAGCAGAGAGTCGCGGGTCGAGCCGATGAGCCCGCTGTTGTCGAGCACGGCCTGACCCAGAGACACCAGCTGGTGGCCGATCTCGTAGCGCTCGGAATCCTCGTGCTGGAACACGTAGCCCTGCTGCACCAGTGTCTGCAGGTGCCGGTGGATGCGGCTCTTGGAGGTACCGAGCGCAGTGGCGAGGCTGGTGACCCCGACGCCCTTGCCGGTCCGCGCCACCTGGTCGACGATCTGCATCGTCAGAATGACGGACTGAAGCCCCTCGGCCATTTTCTTGTCGTCTTCCGGCATCCCTGCCTCCTCCCGGTTCTGGCCGCGTCAAGGGGTTCTACAACCGCCCCGCGCAAGGCTGCAACCGACTGCGCCGCGGCGCGCCGGAACGGGGGCTCGGAAACTTCGCCGCTTGACATGGGCGCAATCTGAAAAATAATAGAACACAGTTCCGCTGAACGGGACAAGCCTAAAGTCACTTCGGCCCGGCACCTGTCGGGGGCCGATGACCGGGCGCGGGGCAGTTGCCCCGGGCAGAACACATGGGAGGCACTACGATGACATCTGCGGACACGGCTACGCTGGACCAAGAGGCGCGCATTTCCGAGATCCTGCAGGGGGCGGTGGACCCCCATGTCCACAGCGGGCCGTCGATCGCTCCCCGCGCGGTGGACCATCTCGAGCTGGCCCGCGAGCTGTCGGAGGCCGGCTTCTCGGCGGTGGTCACCAAGGACCACGACTATTCCGGCGTGATGTGCGCCGCGCTGATCAAGGCCCACCACCCCGAGCTTTCCACGCAGGTGTTCTCGGGCATCGTGCTGAACAACGTGGTGGGCGGGCTCAACCCCTACGCGGTGGAACACACCGCCGCGATGGGCGGCAAGGTGGTCTGGCTGCCGACGCTCGCCGCCGAGAACCACCTTGCGTGGGAGGCCTCGTCCGACTGGTCGCACCCGGCCTCGACGCAGAAGATCCGCCCGGCGAGCGCCGTGCCGCTCTTCGACGCGGACGGCGCGATGCTGCCCGAGCTGCTCGACATCCTCGACGTCTGCGCCGCCACCGGGCTGGCGCTGGCCAGCGGCCACATCCACGTCAGCGAGACCAGGAAGGTCTTCGCCGAGGCGAAGAAGCGCGGCGTCGAGCGGCTGATCTTCACCCATCCCGAGGACATCGTCGGCGCCTCGATGGAGGACACGCTCGAGATCGCCGACATGGGCGCGCAGGTCGAGCATTCGCTGGCCTTCTTCGTCGAGGGCTCGAAATTCCGCAACCGCTCCAACGAAGAGCTCAAGGCCTACATCGACCTCGTCGGTCCCGAGCGGACGATCCTGTGCTCGGATCTCGGGCAGGTGGGCACGCTCACGCCGCTGCAGGGCTTCCGCAAGGCGGTCGAGACCTGTCTCGACCTTGGCTACACGGAGGCGCAGATCAAGCCGATGGTCTCGGCGAACGCGGCGCAGGTGATCGGCCTCGACGGCTGACGCGAGGCGTCAGGACACTCAATCATCGGACAAGGGACCGCGCAGCCGGGCAGGGCGCCTCGCCGCGCGCAGACAAGGACATGCCATGCAGGACGTATTCATTCTCGGCGCCGCGCGGACGCCGATCGGCAGCTTCGGCGGCGCGCTGTCGTCGCTGGGGCCAGACGAGCTCGGCATCATCGCTGCCACCGAGGCGATCCGCCGGGCCGGCGTCGAGGCGCAGGAGATCGACAACGCGGTGGTGGGCAACGTCATCCCGACCAGACCCCGCGACATGTATCTCGGTCGCGCCATCGGCATTGGGGCGGGACTGCCGGACAGCTCGCAGGGGCTGACGCTGAACCGGCTCTGCGGTTCCGGCGCGCAGGCCATCGCGACCGCGGCGGGGATGATCCGGGCGGGCGAGAGCCGCCTGTCGCTGGCCTGCGGTGCCGAGGCCATGAGCCGTGCGCCCTTCTCGGTCGACGGCATGCGCCACGGCATCAAGATGGGGGACGCGGGCGCCACCGACTGGATGATGGGCGCGCTCACCGACCCGTTCGGCTGCGGCCCCATGGGCGTCACCGCCGAGAACGTGGCCGAGCGTCACGACATCTCGCGCGCCGATCAGGATGCCTTCGCCGCCGAAAGCCAGCGGCGCGCAGGGGTGGCGCTGGCCGAAGAGCGCTTCGCCGCGCAGATCGTCCCGGTGCCGGTCCGGTCGCGCAGGGGCGAGACCTTCGTGAGCGTCGACGAATACCCGCGCCCCGGTACCACCGCCGGGCAGCTTGCCGGGCTGCGCCCGGTGTTCCGCAAGGACGGCAGCGTGACCGCGGGCAACGCCAGCGGCATCAACGATGGCGCCGCGGCGCTGGTGCTGGCGGGCGAGGACGCGGTCACGGCCCGCGGCCTGTCGCCCGTGGCGCGGCTGCTGTCCTGGGGCGTGGCCGGTGTGCCGCCCGAGGTCATGGGGCTCGGCCCCGTCGAGGCGGTGCCGCTGGCGCTGTCGCGGGCGGGGCTCACGCTTGCCGACATGGACGTCATCGAATCCAACGAGGCCTTCGCGGCGCAGGCCATTGCGGTGAACCGGCTGCTCGGGCTCGACCCGGAGAAGGTGAACCCCAACGGCGGCGCCATCGCGCTCGGCCATCCGCTGGGCGCCACCGGGGCGATCCTCGCGGTGAAGGCGATCCACGAACTGCAGCGCATCGGCGGTCGCCACGCGCTGGTCACCATGTGTATCGGCGGCGGTCAGGGCATCGCGCTGGTCATCGAGGCGCTCGGCGCCTGACGTCAAGGAGCAGGGAGGAACACCACCATGACCACCACTTTCAGGGACAGGGTGCGGGCGGGCGAGCTGCTCGTGGGCACCTTCGTCAAGACGCCCTCGCCGCATGTGGTAGAGATCCTCGGCCACGCCGGGCTCGACTTCGCAGTGATCGACCAGGAACACGCACCGATCGAGCTGGGGCAGATGGACATGCTCTCGCTCGCCGGGCGCGCCGTCGGCCTGCCGCTGCTGTCGCGGCGCTGGGGCAAGGGCACCGACTGGATCGCGCCGCTGCTCGACCTCGGGCTCACCGGGGTCATGGTTCCGCACGTGCTGGACGCGGAAGGCGCCGAGGCGGTCTGCGACTCGGTCCGCTTCGCGCGCAACAAGCGCGGGCTCTCGCCCTCGCCGCGGGCGGGCAACTATGGCGGCATGGACATCCCCGCCTACCGCGAGGCCAGTGACCGGACCAGCGTCGCCATGGTGCAGATCGAGGACGAGAGCGCGCTCGAGCATCTCGACGCCATTGCCGCCATCGACGACGTGGACCTTCTCTTCGTGGGGCCTGCGGACCTGTCGCAGTCGATGGGCGTGGCCTTTCCGTCGCCCGAGCTCGACGCCGCCATCGACCGGGTGGTCGCCGCCTGCCGCAAGGCGGGCCGCGCTGCGGGGCTCTTCGTGGGCGACCCGGCGCAGATCCCGGCGTGGCATGCCAAGGGCGTGACGGTCTTCGTCTGCGGCTCGGACCAGGCGCTGCTGCGCAAATCCGCCGCCGCCCTGGTGGCCTCGCGCAACGCCTGACCCGGCCCGCCACCTGACCACAGGCCACGCCTCGTCTCGGGGCGTGGCCTTTTGCATGGCCCCCTCTTTCGTGACGCCATCTTCCGTGGGGGGCTGTCCGGCCCGGGCCGGGCCTGTCCCAACACGGCCTCGTTCGTGCGCCCTTACCCGATGGGCCAGCAGGGGCGGGGCGGCGTGGCGCTGCTGATGACTGCGGTGGCGTCGTTCTTAGGGGGCGGCCTCTGCGGCGCCTGCCGGCTGCGCTGGCTCGAGGGCGAGCCGATCCACGGCGACCGTGTGTTGCGGCCGGACGAACGCAAGACCGAGCTGATGGCCTGCACCGCGCAGTCGGCCTCGGACGAACTGGTGGTCGATCTTTAAGGGGAGAGCCGGGGACGGTGGCGGAACAACTTGGCGGCGAAACGCTTTCGGCAGAGGCGCTCGGGATGCGTCTCCGGGTCCTGCGGCAGAAGCGGCAGATGACGCTGGACGCGCTGGCGGCACAGACCGATCTCGACAAGAGCTACATCTCGCGCGTCGAGCGGGGCTAGAAGTCGCCCTCGCTCGCCACGCTGATGCGGCTCTCCAGCGCGCTCGGCGTCAGCGTCAGCGAGCTCTTCGGTGGCAGTGTCGGCTCCGAGGACATCCAGGTGGTGCGCGCGGGCGAGCGGGCCACCGTCACCCCCACCGGCAGCGGCGCGCCCTATCTCGAGGCACTCGGCATCAAGAGCGACAAGCTCTCGACCTTCGTGCTGCACCCGCAGGAGGAGTCGCAGGCCGTAGGCCACGGCTCGGTACGCACCGGCGAGGAATGCGTCTACGTGCTGAAGGGCGAGGTCGAGGTCTCGTTCGAGGGCCGCAGCGAGCGTCCTTCGGCGCAGGACTGCGTGCATTCCCCCGGCATCGTCACGCACAAGATCCGCCGCATCGGCAGCGCCGAGGCGGTGGTGCTGGTGATCGTGGTGAACGGCGATCTCTGACGGGTAGCGCGGGCCGTGGCTCGCAGGCGTCCCCCCGGCGATCAGGTCGCGGTTTGGGGCAAAAGCGGGCAGTCGGGGCGTTTCCGTGCTAGGCTGGCCCCGTCTTCATGGGCGAAAGCTTGCCTGAACACCGCTTTTCGGTCAGGAGCGATGGAATCGGACGCGCAGCGGGCCGAGCCATCGCCCCGGTACGCCCGGGTCCTGTCGGCGACGCCGGGGGCCGGTCGCCTGCGGCCATCCGGGGCACTGGGTCGGCGGGCGGCGCTTGCGCCACCGGCGGGGAGGGACATGCAGAAACGCGTCACGCAACGGGATGTCGCCGCGCGCGCAGGTGTCAGCCAGGCCGCCGTGTCGCGGGTCATGGCCGAGCATGGCTACGTGGCCGAGGACGTCCGGGCGCGGATCATGGAAGCGGCGGCGGCGCTTGGCTACAGGCCCGATCCGGTGGCGCGGACGCTGATCACCGGGCGCTCCAACATCGTCGCCGTGGTGGTCGGCAACGTCGTGAACCCGTTCTTCCCGGTGGCGCTCTCGGCCCTGACCGAAGCGCTGCGGCAGGAAGACCGCGAGGTGCTGCTGTTCAACGCGGCGCCCGGTCAGAATATCGACGACCTCATCCCCGGCGTGCTGCGCTACAAGGTGGCCGGGATCATCGTGATGACCGTTGCGCTGGGAAGCCGCGCCGCCGAGCTCTGCGCCGACGCGGGCGTGCCCTACGTGCTTTTCCATCGCTACGCCGAACAGGGCGGGGCCTTTGCCGTGACCTGCGACAGCGGGGCCGGAGGGCGCGAGGCGGCGCGTCATCTCGTGGCGACGGGCTGCCGGACCATGGCCTATGTCGGCGGGCTCGAGGATTCCTCGCCCAACCGCGACCGCGCCAACGGCTTCATCGCCGGGCTGCGCGAGGCCGGGCTGGCGCCGGTCGAGCACCTGAACGGCGCCTTCACCTATGACTGGGGGCGCGAGGCCATCAACGGGCTGCTGTACCGCCATCCCGATCTCGACGCGGTGTTCTGCGGGGACGACGCCATCGCCTGCGGGGTCGTGGATGCGCTGCGCTACGACCTCGGGCGCAAGGTGCCCGACGAGGTCTCGGTCATCGGTTTCGACGATGTGCCGCAGGCGAACTGGGCCGCCTACCGGCTCACCACCGTGCGCCAGCCGCTCGAGGCGATGATCGCGCAGACGCTGACTTTGCTGAACCATCCCGAGGACGAGGCGCGCAGGCTCCACCTGCTGCCGGGCGAGATGATTATTCGGGCAACCACGCGGCGCTAAGGCGCCGTTGCAGAAACCGATCCCACCGGTTCGCTTGACAGGCAAAGGGGGCGGAGTCCAACCTTGTGATTACGTATTCACACAGTGATGGATATGTCATCACATCGAAGTTGGAGTTCCGAATGTCCGCCTTGCTGAAGAACGATCTCGCCAAACCCTACCAGACGGTGGCGCGGGGCAAGGGGGTCTGGCTCTGGGACACCGAGGGCCGCGACTACATCGACGGCTCGTCCGGCGCGATGACCGCCAACATCGGCCACGGCGTCGAGGAAATCGCCGACGCGATGGCCGCGCAGGCCCGCGAGGTGGCCTTTGCCTTCACCGCGCAGTTCACCAACGCCCCCGCCGAGGAGCTGGCCCGAAGGCTGACCGCGCTGGCGCCCGGGGATCTTGACCACGTGTTCTTCGTCAACAGCGGCTCCGAGGCCTCGGAACACGCGATGCGTCTCGCGCTGCAGGTCTGGCGCGAGCGCGGACGGCCCGGCAAGACGCGCTTCATCAGCCGCCAACGCAGCTACCACGGCATGACCATGGGGGCGCTGTCGATGTCCGGCCACGACGGGCGGCGCGGCGATTTCGGCGACTACCTGCACGCCTTCCCCGAGGTGCCGCCCGCCTATGCCTTCCGGTCGGACTGGGGCGATCTGCCCGAGGATGAGCAGGGCGCGGTGGCGGCGGCGGAGTGGGAGACGGCGATCCTCGCCGCGGGCGGGGCCGACAAGGTGGCCGCCGTCATTGCCGAGCCCATCGTGGGCGCCGCGGGCGGGGCGCTGGTACCGCCGCCGGGCTACTTCACTGCGCTGCGCGAGATCTGCGACCGCCACGACGTGCTGCTGATCGCCGACGAGGTGATCACCGGCATGGGGCGCACCGGCAGCTGGTTCGCCAGCGGCTTCGAGGGCATCGTCCCGGACATCCTGAACACCGCCAAGGGGCTGAGCGCGGGCTACACGCCGATGGGCGCCGTCATCCTGCGCGCGCCGCTGGTCGAGACCATCCGGCAGGGCTCGGGGCTCGCGCCCTACGGCCACACCTTCTCGGGCAACCCGCTCAGCGCCGCGATCTGCCTTGCGGTGCTCGACTACATGGAGGCGCACGACGTGCTGGGCAACGTCGCCGCCCGCGCCGCCGAGATGGAGGCGGGGCTGAAGGCGCTTCAGCAGCGCTATGCCCACGTCGCCGATGTGCGGGGCAGGGGTCTGCTCTGGGGCTTCGAGTTCGTCATGGACCGGCAGGGCAAGACCCCGCCGCCCGCCGAATTCAACGCCACCGGCACCTTCGTCGATCTCTGCTGGGAAGAAGGGCTGGTGGTCTATCCCGCCGGCATCAAGCCACTCAACAACGCCTGTCTGATCTCGCCGCCTCTGGTCATCACCGCCGACGAGCTGACCGAGCTTCTGACCCGCATGGACCGGGCGCTGGCGAAAATGGAAACGCGCCTGCTGGCGCTCGGCCAGGGCCAGGACGCCCTCGCCTGACATCATCGGAAGACCTGAGACATGACTGACCAGACCGCCCCGGCCGTGCCGCCGCTGACCGGCTATCTCGACCGCCTTTCCGCCCGGCCGGGCGAACGCATCGCCGTCAAGACCTCGAGCCAGATCCCCGGCGAGATCGCCGCCCGCGTGGTGCGCATCTGGAACGCCGACGCCAACCCCGAGGGCATGGGGATGCACATCGAAGACGTGGCGGGGCTCGACCTCGGCAGGTTTGCGGCGCAGGAACAGCCCGCCCGGCTGGGCAGCTGGGGCTGGGTGCCGACCGCGGGTCTTTTCGACACCGCGCGTCTCGTGGTGAGCCTGCGCGTGCAGCCCTGGCTGGTGCGCGAGAGCGGCGGCACGATCCTCGCCCTCACCGGGCCGGACGGCGCCAGCCTCTGGACGCTGACCGCCTATCCCGAACGCATCGAGGCCGTGGCGGGCGAGGCCGTCATCACCGCCGCGATCACCCCCAAGCGCAAGGTCTGGTACGACCTGACCCTCGCGCTCGACCTGCGCGGCGGCGCGGCCGAGCTTTCGGTCGCCTCGCTCGACGGCTACCAGGAGGCCGCGTCGGGTGGCGCCTTCACCTTCGCGCCGGTGGACGGCGCCCGCCTGAGCTTTGCCGCCCGGCCCGAGGGCTGTGGCGCCACGGCACATTTCAACGGCCGGCTCGAGGACATCACGCTGCGCGAACAGGGCCCCGAGGGCCCGGTGCGGGCGTTCTGGGATTTCAGCATCGCCATGAACAGCGCAGGCGTCGTGGACACCGGGCCGCTGGCGTTGCACGGCCAGCTCGTGAACCTGCCCACCCGCGCGGTGCGCGGCTCGCACTGGGACGGGACCAAGATGGTCTACACCCACGCGCCGCGCCAGTACGCCGCGATCCATTTCCACGAGGACGACATCTACGACTGTGGCTGGGACACCAGCCTCGAGCTGGCGATCCCCGAGGGCCTCGCCAGCGGCGTCTACGGCGTGAAGCTGACGCAGGACGGGCACGAGGACATCATCCCCTTCTTCGTCCTGCCGCCCAAGGGCACCCGCAACGCCAAGGTCTGCTACCTCGCCTCGACCTTCACCTACATCGCATATTGCAACCACGCGCGCGGCAACCTCGACGACGCGATGGAGGCGCGCATCACCGACTGGGGCACGCCGCGCGGGCCCGACAACTTCCCGGGCTTCGGCACCTCGACCTACAACTACCACCCCGACGGCGCCGGGCACTGCTTTTCGTCGCGGCTGCGGCCGATGCTGACCATGCGCCCGGGCTTCCAGACCTTCGCCATCCACGAGGGCTCGGGGCTGCGGCACTTCCCGGCGGACGGCCATCTCGTCGAGTGGTTCCGCCGCATGGAGATCGACATCGACGTGATCACCGACGAGGACCTGCACCGCGAGGGGCTGGAGCTGATCGCGGGGTACGACGCGCTCGTCACCGGATCGCACCCGGAATACCACACGCCCGAGACCCTGAACGCGCTGCGCGACTACACGCGGCAGGGCGGCAACTTCTGCTATCTCGGCGGCAACGGCTTCTACTGGAAGATCGCGGTCAGCGACGCGCTGCCCGGCGTGATCGAGGTGCGCCGCGCCGAGGGGGGCATCCGCGCCTGGGCCACCGAGGCGGGCGAGGGCTACCACATGCTCGACGGCCAGTACGGCGGGCTCTGGCGCCGCAACGGGCGCGCGCCGCAGGAGATCGGCGCGGTGGGCTTCTCGGGGCAGGGCTTCTTCGAGGGCTCGCCCTACGCGCTGACCCCCGAGGCGTCCGACGCGGATGTCGCGTGGATCTTCGAGGGCGTCGACGAGGACCCGCTGGGCGATTACGGCTTCTCCGGCGGTGGCGCCGCGGGCTTCGAGCTCGACCGGGTGGACTTCGCGCTCGGCACGCCCGAGGGCACCAAGGTGCTCGCCCGCAGCTTCGGCCACGGCCCGAGCTTCATGTGCGTCCCCGAAGAGGTGCTGAGCCACTTCGCCACGCTCACCGGCGAGCCGCCCAAGGATCTCGTCCGGGCCGAGATCGCCTATGCCAGGCTTCCGGGCGGCGGGCAGATCTTCACCACCGGCTCCATCACCTTCTGCGGCAGCCTGCCGTGGAATGATTTCGACAACGGCTGTTCGCGGATGCTCGAGAACGTCGTGCGCCGCTTCGGAGGGCTCGTGGCATGACCATCGCACCCGCGATGACCGAAACCGAAACCGAGCTGCGCCGCGATCTCGCGGCGGTGTTCCGCGCCATGGCCCGGCTCGGGATGACCGAGCAGATCGCCGGGCACAACTCGATGATGCTGCCCGAAGAAGCCACCGACGGCGAGTCGATGTTCCTCATCAACCCGCGCGGCCTGCATTTCTCGGAGGTGCGCGCCAGCGACCTGCTGCTCTGCAAGCTCGACGGCACCGTCGTGCGCGGCGGGGGCGAGTTGCGCCGGGTGGCCTTCCATATCCACGCCCGTGTCCACCTCATGCACCCGGGCGCGCGCTGCGTCCTGCACACGCACCCGCAATACCTCACCGCGCTGTCGCTGATCGAGGGCGGCCGCATGGCTTTTGCCCACCAGAACGACATGGCGCTGGCCGAGCGCATTGCCTACGACGACGAGTTCGGCGGCATCGCGCTGACCGACGAAGAGGGCGACCGCATCGCCGAGAAGCTCGGCGACCGTACCATCCTCGTGATGGCCAACCACGGGGTGACGGTGGTGGGGCCGACGATCCACGACGCCTTCGACGAGCTCTACATGGCCGAGCAGACCTGCAAGTACCAGATGACCGCCATGGCCACCGGCCTGCCGCTGCGCAAGCTCAACGAGCAGTTCCGCATGCACCACCGCGGCGCCTGGTCCGACTATTTCGATGCCCGCCTGCACCTCGACAGCTGGCGCCGGCGGCTCGACCGCGAGGAGCCCGACTACGCGCAATGACCGCGCGCCGACGGCCCGGGTCATGTGCCTGATCCGCGCCGGCCAACAACCAAAGGGCACATCCAACAGAGAAGGAAGACCCATGCAAATCAAACGAGCGACCGCGGCGATCGCGGCCCTGATCACGTCGACCGCGATCGCCACCACAGCCCAGGCGCAGAGCGTCGAGGCGACCTTCGGCATCCTGTTCGGACCGACCACCCCCTTCGTGGCCTGCGGTGGCCTCCCGATGGCCGAGGAACTGGCCGACGCCGGTTTCGACATCAGCGTGGTGCACTCGGCGCAGCTCGGCTCCGAGAACCAGATGGCCGAGCAGGTCTCGTTCGGCGAACTCGAGATGGCGGTGATCACCTCGTCGATCTTCGCCGCCTGGAGCGAGAACATCTCGGTGCTCGAGACCTATTACCTCTATGACAACGTCGACCAGGTGATGAAGGTCTACACCACGCCGACCGCGCAGGCGCTGATGGACGAGCTGCTCGAGGTCGCCAACGTCCGCGTCGTGGGCTCGCCCTGGCTTTACGGCGTGCGCAACGTCTTCGGCATGAAGGAAATCCACGGCCCCGACGACTTCTCCGGCATGCGCCTGCGCGTCCCCGAGACCCCGGTGTCGATCGAGGGCGCCAAGTCGCTGGGCGCGCAGCCCACGCCGGTCGCCTATTCCGAGCTCTACCTCGCGCTGCAGCAGGGCATCGTGGACGGGGCCGAGGCGCCGATCCCGATCATCGGGCTCGAGTCCTTCGACGAGCCCGCCGAGTACGTCGCGATGACCCGGCACCTGATCACCGCCGCGCCCTTCGTGGTCAACGAGGACTTCTGGCAGTCGCTCAGCGCCGAAGAGCAGGAGGCGCTCACCACTGCCGCCACCAGCGCCTCGGAGCGCGTGCGCGAATGCGTCGACACCGCCGAGGCCGAGACGCTGGCCAAGTGGAAGGAGAACGGTGAGGTCACGGTGATCGAGGATCTCGACGTCGAGGCGATCAAGGCCAAGGCGCGCGAGCATTTCTCCTCGGGCCTGCCCTATTCCGAGGCCTACGTGAAGCTGCTCGAAGACCTGAAATGAGCGGATCCGTCCAAACGGAGGAGGGCGCGCGTGACAGCGCGCCCTTCGTCCTTCCCGCACCGTTGCGCTGGCTCGACCGGATCGAGGAATGGATCAGCGTGGGCTTCCTCAGCCTCGTGCTGATCGCCGTCTCGACCCAGGTCATCGCCCGCTACGTCTTTGCAGCGCCGCTGTTCTGGGGCGACGAGCTGGCACGCTACAGCTACGTCTGGATGTCCTTCGCTGCTGCCGCCTTCATCACCGGCCGCCGGTCGCACGTGACCATCGGGCTCCTCGACGGCAGGCTCTCGGCGCGCCACCTGCGGGCGCTGGAATGCCTGGCCCAGGTCATCGTGGCGATCACCTGCCTTTGCGTGGTGGTGTTCAGCTACAGCTGGCTGATGAAGACGGCGGGGCCCAAGTCCTCGGCGCTGCGCATGCCGATGATCTATCTCTACGGCGGCGCCTGGATCGCCTTCGGCCTGATGGCCCTGCACAGCCTCGTGAGCGCCTTTTACGTCGCCACCGGCCGGATGCCGGCCCTGCCGCCCGCCGGCGACACCTACGAATAGGACCCCGCCATGGAACTGATGATGATGCTGGGCGGCATGGCCGTCCTCCTGATCCTGCGGGTGCCCGTCGCCTTCGCCATGCTGCTGCCGTCGCTGGGCTACATCGCCATGGCGCCGCGCATTTCGATGGGCGTGGCGGTGCAGCGGGTGACGGCGCTGCTCGACAGCTTCCCGCTTCTGGCGGTGCCGCTTTTCATCTTCGTGGGCTTCCTCGCCAACTCGGCGGGCCTGGCCGACAAGCTGATCAACGCGCTGCTCGTGGTGACCGGGCGGGTGCGGGGCTCGCTGGCCTACGTGAACGTCAACGCCTCGCTGGTGTTCTCGTGGATGAGCGGCTCGGCGCTGTCGGATTCCGCGGCGCTCGGCTCGGTGCTGCTGCCGACCATGCGGCGCAACGGCTACGACCCGCATTTCGCCGCCGCCATCACCGCCGCGTCGTCGACCATGGGCCCGATCATGCCGCCGTCGATCGCCGCCGTGCTCTACGCGGTGCTGACCAGCACCTCGGTGGCCGCGACCTTCCTCGCGGGGGTGATCCCGGCGCTGATGATCTTCGTGGCGCTGACGCTCTATATCTACCTCTACGCCCGCAACCGCACCGAGCTCACCGCCGAGGCCATCCCACGCTCCGAGGCCGTCCGCACGCTGATCGGCGCGCTGCCGATCTTCCTTGCGCCGGTGGTGCTGCTGGGCGGCATCCTCGGCGGCATCTTCACGCCCACCGAGGCCGCTGCGGTCACCGCCATGTACCTGCTGGTGCTGTCCTTCGCCTGCCGCTGGATCACCCTGCGCGGGCTCTACGACACGCTGGCGGGCACTGCGGCCACCACCGGGCGGGTGATGCTGATCGCCAGTGTCGGCGCGCTCTTCTCCTACATCATGGCGCGCGAGCAGATCCCGCAGCAGGCGGCGGACTTCCTGACCTCGCTGACCGAGAACAAGTGGGTCTTCCTGCTGCTGCTCAACATCTTCCTGCTGCTGATCGGCATGGTGCTCGAGCCCGCCTCGGCGCTGCTGGTGACGGTGCCGATCTTCTACCCGATCGCGCAGCGCTACGGCATCGACCCGGTGCAGCTTGGCGTGGTGGTGATCTTCAACCTGACGCTCGGGCTGATGACGCCGCCGGTCTGCCTCGTGCTGCAGATGCTGGCGCAGGTGGGCAACCTCAACTTCGGCCGTGTGCTGAAGGCGACGCTGCCGTTGCTGGGGATCCTGTTCATCGTGCTGCTGATCGTGACCTATGTCCCGGCGCTGACCCTGACGCTGCCGCGCCTGCTGGGCGTGTGACAGGCCTGCAATCTGGCGCTGCCCGGGCGGGAAGGAACCGCCCGGGCAGCGCCCATGGAGCGCGCCTGAGGGGCGTTTCGAAAGCCTTACAACTTCGCACGCGAAGCTGAACCGAACCTTAAGAATTGCGGCTCTCAAAACAAAAAGAATTCGCTTGATACCCTGGTGATTTCGCCTCATTTTGCGGCGCAGCGAAGACGGGGTGACGGGGCGTAAGGCCCGTCGCATCCGTCAGCCGCATCGACCCACGCCGCATGCATTCGCCCGGGCCGGTGTCTCCCCCAAAAGATCGACCGCCGCAGGAGACCGCCGACACGGTTGCGCGCGCCGTCCCTCCGTCATGTGCCCTTGTCCGGCGCAACCGAGGGATATTCGCGCGGGACCATCGTGACATTCATCCGGACACTCTCCGGGACCCCGTAAAGAGCGATATCTCGAATTCGCCAACCATTTGCCGTGACGCGGCAAATGGCAGGGGATGTTTGTTCCGAAAAACTGTGATGGGATTTCCCGAAAATCCACCCGAACCGTGCAAATGAGGATCATTTGCGGCGGAAATTCATCTTGCGATATTAATCTCCTAGCTCGATGGTAATAAACGATTTTAATTCAATTGTCCCGCAGCATCATATTTGTCACATCATCGTTATTACGATTTGACCAATATCGGGAATCATGGTTTTCCCGACCACAGGCAAGCCGACGCCAGCTCAAAACTCCGCAACCAATAATGACGAGAGGACTGTGCATGGCGACCGCGCGCGCACGGTTGGCCTCCGGGTCGGCCATATTCCTGCTTTCAATCACCTCTGCGATTCCAGCCTTGTCGCAGACCCTGTCCACCGAACCCACCGAGACCTTCGATCTCGGCACCATCGTGCTGACCGCCGAAGAGCAGATCAAGCAGGCGCTCGGCGCCTCGACGATCAGCGCCGAGGATCTCGAGAAGCAGCCCGTCGTCAACGATGTGGCCGAGATCATCCGCAAGATGCCCGGTGTGAACCTCAGCGGCACCTCGCCCTCGGGCCAGCGCGGCAACCAGCGTCAGGTCGACATCCGCGGCATGGGCCCAGAGAACGTTCTGATCCTGATCGACGGCCGCCCGGTCCTGTCGCGCACCTCGGTCAAGATGGGCCGCTCGGGCGAGCGTGACACCCGCGGCGACACCAACTGGGTGCCCGCCGAGATGGTCGAGCGTATCGAGGTCATCCGCGGCCCGGTGGCGGCACGCTACGGCTCGGGCGCTTCGGGCGGGGTGGTGAACATCGTCACCAAGGCCCCCGACAGCGACCTGCTGCAGCTCGGAATGTTCTTCGACGCGCCGGAAAGCGACCTCGAGGGCTTCACCCAGCGCTACAACGTGCTCTGGGCCAAGCGCCTGAACGAGGATTTCGCCCTGCGCTTCAGCGGCAGCTACAACCGCACCGAGGCCGACGACCCGGATCTCAACTCCGATGTCGAGACCTGCGAGACCGACGATGACGGCGTCGAGAGCTGCTCGCGCGACGCGGGCAACGAGGGCGTGGTCAACAAGGACGCCACCCTGCTGCTGAGCTGGGAACCGAGCGACCGCAACAAGTTCGACTTCGAGCTCGGCTGGTCGCGGCAGGGCAACCTCTTTGCCGGCGACACCCAGCTTGGCGGGCGCCTGACCGACGATCCCGACTCCATCGTGGGCCAGCTTGCCGACGACGGCGAAGAGACCAACGTGATGGAGCGCAGCGTCGCCGCGATCACCCACACCGGCACTTACGGCTGGGGCTCGACGCGGAGCTACCTTCAGTACGAGTACACCGACAACAGCCGCCTCTCCGAGGGCCCCGCAGGCGGCGGCGAAGGCTCGATCAACTCGACCTCGGACTGGGACACCGCGATCCTGCAAGCCATCGCAGCCAAGTCCGAAGCCTATATCGACCGCAGCTTCTTCGGCCGTCCGGCGGCGATGACGCTGGGGGCGGAGCTGCGCTACGAGACGCTCGACCTGTCGGACTACGGCTCGTTCTCGTCGATCACCACCGACGACGGCAGCCGCGACTCCTCGGATGCGGACGACACCACCGAGCAGCTCACTTTCGGCATCTACTACGAAGAGAACATCGAGTGGACCGACCGGCTGACGCTCACGCCCTCGGTCCGCTTCGACCACGCGGACACCTTCGGGAGCAACTTCTCGGGCGGCATCAACGCGACCTACGACATCAACTCGGAATGGACCGTCAAGGGCGGCGTGGCCAAGGCCTTCAAGGCGCCGACGCTCTACCAGCTCTCGGACACCTACGTCTACACGACGCGCGGCAACGGCTGTCCCTATCCCTACTACCGCAATGGTCCGTGCTACGTGCTCGGCAATGACGATCTCGACCCCGAGACCTCGATCAACAAGGAGATCGGCGTCAGCTACAACGGGCTCGACAACGGCATCGTCGCCACGCTGACCTATTTCCACAACGACTACCGCGACAAGATCCAGTCCGGCACCGACCAGGTCGGCACCACGCTGGTCAACGGCAGCCCGGCGCGTCTCTACCAGTGGCAGAACGTGCCCGAGGCGCGGGTGCAGGGTCTCGAGGGCAGCTTCGCCAAGACCTTCAACGACCAGTTCTCGCTGGCGGTGAACGGGACCTACATGATCGAGTCGGTGCAGCAGCTGAAGATCAAGGGCGGCACCAACACCAGCACCGGCGAGACCTTCGGCAGCGAGTCGATCGAGGTGCCGCTGTCGCTGGTGCCGGAATACACGATCAACGCCGCGCTGACCTGGAACGTCAACGACCAGTTCGCGATCGTGCCCTCTCTGACCCACTACGGCAAGACCGAGGCTTCGGACTACAGCGCCCACTCCGGCTACGCGAACGACGACACCGACAGCCGCGATCCCTACACGCTGGTGAACGTCGGGATGACCTACCAGTTCAACAACGGGTTCAACCTGAAGGCCGGGGTCACCAACGTCTTCGACAAGTCGATCCAGCGCTCGGGTGACGGTGCCGAAACCTACAACGAGCCCGGCCGGGCCTATTACTTCGGCCTGACCAAGACCTTCTGATCCTCCCCGATCGGAGAGGTCTTCGGAAGGCGCCCCGCCGCCACACTGTCCCCGGCGGCGGGGCAAACCCACCTCAAGGACCAGACCCCACGTGACACGGACCAGCTCCCGGATTGCCACCCTGCGCCGCCTCGACGCGCGGCTTGCCGCGGCCGAGCTGCGGATCGCCGCGGCGCTTCTGGCGGCGATGCTTCTGTGCATGGCCGCGGGCGCGGTGATGCGCAGCGCCGGGCGGCCGCTCGTGGGCGCCGACGAGCTTGCCGTCCTGCTCATGGTCTGTGCCGCCTTCTTCGGCGCCTCCGCCAATCTCGCCAGCGGCGACCACGTCGCAGTGGACCTGCTGGCCCGGCGCCTGCCGCCCGCGATGCGGCGGTTGACCGGGGCGGTTCTGCTGGCGCTTCTCGCGGGATTTGCCGCCTGTCTCTGGGTCTGGCTCGACCCGATGGGGCTCTGGCGCGCTGGCTCGGGCGCGGCACTGGCGCGCGATAGCGGCAATTTCACCTATACCGAGCCCACCATGACGCTGGGCCTTGCCAAGGCGTGGTTCTGGCTGCCTATGGTGCCCGCCACTCTTGGCGCCATGCTGCACGTCTCGGTGCGGCTCGTCTCGCCGGCAGAGGCGCAGCGATGCTGAGCTTTCTGGCCTTCCTCCTGCTGCTCGCCGCCGGTCTGCCCGTGGCCTTCGCGATGATCGCGGGCGCGGTGCTGCAGATCGTGCTCGGCGGCAACGGCGTGCTGCTCTTGAGCCTGCCGCAGCAGCTCTACCAGGGGGTGGAGAGCTACGGCCTCCTCGCCCTGCCGATCTTCATCCTGCTGGGCGAGCTAATGAGCGCCAGCGGCGCCGGGAGGCGGCTGTTTGCGCTGGCCGGGCTCTGTGCGGGGCGGGTCTCGGGCGGGCTGGCGCAGGCGACGCTTCTGGCCAACGCGCTTATGGCCGCGGTGCTGGGCTCGACGGTGGCGCAGATCACCCTGATGTCGCGGCTCGCCGTGCCCGAGATGGAGCGCGCGGGCTACCCCCGCGACGCCGCCGCCGCGCTCACCGCCGCCGGGGGCCTGCTGGCGCCGGTGCTGCCGCCCTCGATGCTGCTCATCGTCTTCGGGGTCATCGCGCAGGTGCCCATCGGCGACCTCTTCCTCGCCGGTATCGGCCCGGGGCTGGCGATCCTTGCGGTGCTGTCCGGCGTCACGGTCTGGCAGGGCCGGGGAGGGCGCTTCCCCGCCGCCGCACCTGCGACCGGGCCCGCGCGCAGGGTACTGGCCGAGGCGCTGCCCGCGCTCGCCATCCCCGCCGCGATGATCGCCGCCATCCTCACCGGCCTCGCCACCCCCGCCGAGGCGGGCGTCGTGGCCATCGCCGCCGTCATCGTCGTCGGCCGGCTGGTCTATCGCGAGCTCACGCTGGCGCAGATCGGCCCGGCACTGATCGCCACCGCCCGCAGCAGCGCGGGCATCCTGTTCCTGATCTCCGCCGCCAGCCTCTACGCCTGGGTCGCCGCGTGGGAGAACCTTCCCGCCATGGCCGCCGCGCGCATCGCCGCGGTCTCGGAGGATCCGCTGGTGTTCCTGCTGCTTCTGAACCTGCTGCTTCTGGGCCTCGGCATGGTCACCGACCCGCTGCCCGCGCTGATCCTCGTGGTGCCGGTGCTGCTGCCGGTGGCCACCGACATCTACGGCATCGACCCGATCCACTTCGGCCTCTTCGCCTGCATCAACCTCACCGTGGGGCTGCTGACGCCACCCGTAGGCGTTGGCCTCTTTACCGCTGCGTTGCAGACCGGCGTCGGCGCGGGGCGGCTGGCGCGGCTGGTGCTGCCCTACCTCGCCGGCGTGCTGCTGGTGCTTGCCCTTCTGGTGCTCTGGCCGGGGCTGGCGCTTGGCCCCCTCCACTTCCTGCAATGACCCGAAACGACCTGACGGAGCCCTTCATGTCCCTTCGCCCCGCCGCCCTGAGCCTCTCCCTCGCGCTGCTCGCCGCGCTGCCCGCCGCCGCCGAGCAGTACCGGCTTGGGCTCATTACCCCGCCGCCGCACCAGTGGACCCAAACCGCCGTCAGCATCGCCGCCGAGATCGCCGAGGCCACCGAGGGCCGGGTCGAGATCCTCGTGATGCCCTCGGGCCAGCTCGGCAACGAGGCGCGGATGCTGCAGCAGCTGCAGACCGGGGCCATCGACTTCGCCATGCTGACAGCGGCGGAATTCGCCAACCGCGACGCCAATTACGGCGTCTTCTACGCGCCCTTCATCGCCGCCGATACGCAGGCCGCGGCTGCCCTGCTGCGCGGCGAGGTGGCACAGGAGCTGCTGGGCGGCATGGACCTCTTCGGCCTGCAGGGGCTGGCGTGGGGCATGGCCGGGATGCGCCAGATCGTGACCTCGGGCGAGGTCACCGAGGCGGCGGAGCTCTCGGGCCTGCGGGTGCGCACCGTGCCGCTGGCGCCCGAGATGGACTTCTGGACCGGGCTCGGCGCCGCGCCCACGCCGATGCCGCTTCCGGCGCTCTACGATGCCTTCGCCAACGGGCAGGTCGACGCCATGCAGATCGACCATGAGGGCACGTGGAATTCCGGCTACTGGAAGCACGCGGGCACGATCATCGACTCGCGCCACATGATCTTCCCGATGGCCGCCGTCGCCTCCTCGCGGAAATGGCAGGGCATCGACGCCGCCGACCGCGCCGTGGTGACCGAGGTCTTTGCCCGGCAGGTGGCCGCAATGGTCGACCTCTACGGCGAGATCGACGCCATCAACCTCGCGAGGCTGGGAGAGACCGGCGTGCCGGTGATCCCGGCCGACCGCGCGTGGTTCGGCGCCTCCGTGGACAGCTGGTACGAGGGCTGGCGCAACCGCGCACCGCTGCTCGCAGCACTCGAGGCCGAGGCGGGGGCGCTGGAATGAAGTGGCTGGTCCTGCTCATCGCCATGACGCTGCCGATCGCCGCTGCCGCGCAACCCGCGCCGGTGCCGCTGGGGCCGACGATCCTCGACACCGGCTCTCAGGTGGTCAGGGTCGAGAGTTTCACGCTGTCCGCGCCGGGGCAGGGTGCGGACTACCGCATCGGCGTGCTGATCCCGCGCCGCCCCGCGCCCGAGACAGGGTTCCCGGCGCTCTACCTGCTCGACGGGCAGGCGGCGGCGGAGCTGCTGACCGACGAGGTTCTGGGCGCGCTCGATCCCGACACGCTGCCGGTGATCGTGACGCTGGGCTACGCTGGCGACGCGCGTTTCGCCGGGCCCGAACGCACCCGCGACTACACCCCGCCCGGCCCGGACGGCACCGAGGTCATCGACCCGCGCGGCCGTCCGGGCGGCGGGGCCCCTGACTACCTCACCCTCCTCAGCGACGAAGTCCTGCCGCGGGTGGCCGGGATGGCGCCGCTCGACCCGGACCGCAGCCTGCTCTGGGGCCACAGCTACGCCGGGCTTTTCGTGCTCTGGTCGGCGAGCGAGCCCTCGTCGCCCTTCGCCCGCTACGTTTCGGCGAGCCCGTCGCTCTGGTGGGATGGCGCGGCCTACTTCGACCGGGCGAAGGCGCGGGCCAGGGCCGGAGACTGGCCGCCGCGCCCGCTCGACCTGCACAAGGGCGGGATGGAGCGCGAACGCGCCAGCACCCCCGACACGCCCGACGCCCGGAAGCTCGTGCGCGAGCGCGCCGCTGCCCCCGCGCGGGCCTTCGAGGACCTTGACGCCGCGCTCCGGGTCGCGGGCATCCCGGGCGAGACGACGGTCTTCCCCGGCCTCAGCCACGGCGAGACCTTCCGCGCCTCGCTGCGTCAGGTGCTCGCAAACGCAGCCCGGCTGACCGAGCGCCCGCGATGACCCGCAGGGCGCCCGGCACCAAGACCAACGAGACACGAGGCGGCACCCGGCCTCGCGCGGGGGCGGTTCCCGCGACACCAGCCACAGCCTTGCTGCAGCCGATGGGTATCCCTGACCTGACCGGACGGAGGTCCGGCAATCGAAAGGCTATGACATGACCAAGACCAACCGTAACGGCCGCCTGCTGCGCTGCGTCGCGCTCTCGGCGCTGCTGATCGCGCCCGCGGGCCTCGCCGGCGCCGAGCTCTTTGCCGGGCTCGGGGCGTTCGACGGGCGCATCGGCGCCTCGGGGCCGGAGCGCGGCCCCATCGTCGCGGGGGGTGAGGCGCAGATCTCGGCGCGCGGCTTCCAGCCGGGCAAGGGGGTGGCGCGGCGCCGGGGCGGCGGCGCGCTGCCGGGCTCGCCCTTCACCGCCGATGACAAGGGCACACTCAATGCCACCGTCGCCATCCCCGAGGGCGCGGCCCCCGGCGTCTACCCGGTGGTGGCCGAGCTTGGCGGCGACGCGCCCTTCGCCACGATCTTCGATCTCAAGGTCTCGAAGGTGTTGGGCCCGCTCAACACCGAGCGCTACGCCACCCAGTCCGCCGAGATCGTGCGCAACCCCTATCAGGTCGCGGTAACCGGGGACGCGATCTTCGTCACCGGCGCCGTCGGCCGCCCGCCGGTCAGGGACTCCGAGCTCGCCAAGATCGACCCCGAAACGCTCGAGATCGTGGCCCGCGTCTCGCCCCCCGCGGCGCCCGCCCGCGCCGACGGCAGCGACGGCGGCGTCTTCGCGGTCTACGGCATCGGCGTCGATGCCGAGGCCGGGCAGGTCTGGGTCACCAACACCCGGCAGGACACCGTCGCGGTCTATTCGACCGAGGACCTGAGCCTCATCAAGCAGTTCGAGCCGGGCACCGTGGCGCACTCGCGCGACGTCGTGGCCTTTGGCGGCAAGGCCTATGTCACCGCCACCTTCGAGCCGCGCGTCCACGTCTTCGACACCGAAACGCTCGAGGAGCTGGCGCCCATCGAGCTGACCTCGGCCCGCCGCGGCGAGGACTTCACGGCAGCGAGCCTGTCGCTGGCGCCCGAGGCGGGCAAGCTTTTCGTCTCCTCCCTGCGCAGCGAGGAGGTCGCGGTGATCGACCTCGCCACCGGCACCCAGTCCGGCGGCTTCCCGGTCGAGAATTCATCCAGCACCATCGGCCTCGCCGCCAGCCCCGACGGGTCGCGCGTCTACACCGTGGCGCAGGGCAATGATGCCGTGACCATCCTCGACGCGGTCAGCGGCGAACAGCTGGGCCAGGTGAACGCAGGCGCGGGCCCGCTCAACGCCGTGGTCGAGCCCGCAAGCGGCAACGTCTTCGTCGCCCTGCGCGTGGCGGATGCGGTAGCGGTGATCTCGCCCGAGGGCGAGATCCTTGCCAACCTCGAGATCGGCTCGACGCCCAACCACCTCCCCCGCGACGCCCACGGCAACGTCTGGGTGGTGAACAAGTCCCGCGGCGAGGGCGATGACACCGCCAACCGCCTGACCCGCATCACCGCTCAGTAACGCGCCGCGGGGCCGCGCCCGGCGTGGCCCCGCGCTCCTGATCCCGAGAGCCCCATGACCGACCCGATCCAGACCTGGCCCGCCGATCTTGCCGCCCGCTACCGCGCGCGCGGCTACTGGCGGGGCGAGACCTTCCCCGCCATGCTCCGCGACCGCGCCGCCGCCCATCCCGACCGCATCGCCCTTGTGGCGGGCGACGCGCGGCTCAGCTACGCGGGGCTGAACGACCGTGCCCGCAGCCTCGGCGCCGGGCTGCTGGCACTGGGGCTGCGGCCCGGCGACCGGGTGTTGATCCAGATGGGCAACGTGCCCGCCTTCTTCGAGGCGGTGTTCGGCGCCTTTGCCGCCGGGCTGATCCCGGTCTACGCGCTCCCCGCCCATCGCCGCACCGAGCTTCTGCATCTCGCGGGCAAGGCGGCGGCGCGGGCGATCCTCGTGCAGGACCGCATCGAGCGCTTCGACCACGCCGCCATGGTGCTGGGCCTGCGCGGCGACCTGCCCGGACTCGCCCATATCATCGTTGCGGGCACCGCGCCCGAGGGCACGCTTGCGATGGACGCCATCGCGGGCGATGCCGCGATGCTTCCCGCCGATCCCGACCCGCAATCGGTGGCCTTCTGCCAGATCTCCGGCGGCTCCACCGGCTTGCCGAAGCTGATCCCGCGCACCCATGACGACTACATCTATTCGCTCCGGGGCAGCAACGAGATCTGTGGCATTGACGCCGAGAGCGTCTACATGGCGACCCTGCCGGTGGCGCACAACTTCACCATGTCCTCGCCCGGCCATTTCGGCGCGCTCTACGCCGGGGCCCGCGTCGTGCTCTGCCCGGCGCCGCTGCCGCAGGTGGCCTTCGAGCTGATCCGCCGCGAGGGCGTGACGATCACCGGCCTCGTGCCGCCGCTGGCGCTGCTCTGGCTCGACGCCGCCGAAAGGACACCGCCCGCGCTGCCGAGCCTGAAACTGCTGCAGGTGGGCGGCGCCAAGTTCCTTCCCGAAAGCACCCGGCGCGTCGCGCCGCTGCTCGGCTGCCGGCTGCAACAGGTCTTCGGCATGGCCGAGGGGCTGGTGAACTACACCCGCAACGACGACCCCGACGAGATCGTCACCGGCACGCAAGGCCGCCCGATCAGCCCCGACGACGAGGTGCTGATCCTCGATGACGCCGGCGCGCCCGTGCCCGAGGGCACCCCGGGCAACCTGCTGACCCGCGGGCCCTACACCATCCGCGGCTACCACGACGACGCCTCTGCCAACGCCCGCAGCTTCACCGAGGACGGCTTCTACCGCACCGGCGACATCGTGCAGCGCCTGCCCTCGGGGCATCTCGTGGTGATGGGCCGCGCCAACGACCAGATCAACCGCAATGGCGAGAAGATCTCGGCGGAAGAGGTCGAGGACCTGCTGCTCGGCCACCCGCAGGTGTTCGACGCGGTGGTGGTCTCGATCCCCGACGCGCGGCTGGGCGAGCGCGCCTGCGCCTTCATCCAGCCCCGCGACGCGGCGCCCACGCCCGCCGAGCTTCGCCGCTACATGCGCGGCCGCGAGGTCGCCGCCTTCAAGGTTCCCGACGAGATCCGCATCGTCGACGGTTTCGCAACCACCGCCGTCGGCAAGATCAGCCGCCGCCAGCTGCGCGAGATCCTGCGCGCCGATGTGCTGGCCGAAGAGGAGAAAACCCCATGACCCTGAGCCTCGACCGGATGCGCGCCGACATCGCCGCCGCCCTCGACATCGGCCCCGACGAGGTGGCGACCGACGAACACCTCGGCGATCTCGGGCTCGATTCCATCGCGCTGATGCGGCTGCTGATGGGCTGGGAAGAGCTGCAGCCGACGCTGCCCTCGGAAAGGCTCTACGAATGCGAGACGCTGGACGAGTTCTGGGCCATCGCCCGGGCCGCGCAATGAGCTGGCACCCGCTGACCGAGGCGCAGGCCGGGATCTGGTACGCGCAGGCCCGCGACCCGGGCAGCCCGGTCTTCATGACCGGGCAGGCGCTGCACATCCGTGGCCCGCTCGACGCCGGCGCCATGACGCGCGCGGTCGACCGGCTGGGGCAGGAGGCACAGAGCCTCTCCCTGCGCTTCCGCGTGGGCGATCACGGCCCGCAGCAGCGGCTCGAACCCCGCGGCGCACCGCGGCTGGTGCTGCGCGCAGATGTCGGGCCCGATGAAATCCAGGCGGCGCTGCTGGCCGAGGCACGGGCCCCGGTCGACCTGCTCCACGGGCCGGTCGCGGGCTTCAAGCTCTGGCGGCTCGGGCCGCGGCACCACGTGCTCAGCGAGCGCATCCACCACATCGCCGCCGACGGGCAGGCGATGGTGCAGATCACCCGGCGGCTGGCGGCGCTCTACGATGCCGAGCTCATCGGCACCGACGCGGGCGAGGGGCCCACACCCTTTGCCCGGGCGCTGGACGAGGACGCGCGTTTCGCCGCCGCCCCCGCCCGGACCCGCCAGCGCGACTTCTGGCACGACCAGCTCGCGGATCTTCCGCCGGTCGAAAGCCCCGCCGTGCGCGCCGCGGATGGCTGTGGACGCT
>NZ_JAATOS010000241.1:0-6162 GCF_011806505.1 Salipiger sp. HF18
AGCGCCGAGATGCCGGTCGCCTCGTGCCCGGGCTTGGTGAGGAAGCGCCGCCCGGTGGCCGGGGTGAAGGGCACGGCGATCTGCAGCTTGGGATAGTACGAGCCGCCCGCCTGCTCGTAGGCATGGGCCCAGGAGTGGTCGAAGATGTACTCGCCCTGGCTGTGGCCCTTGGCATAGAGCGGCGCCACCGCGATGATCTCGTCGTCGAGCTCGGCGGTCAGGTAGCGCGGCTCCCAGCCGGTGCCGCGCCCGACCGAGCCGCTGGCCTCGAGCGCATGCAGGAAGCGCCAGGTGGTGAAGGGATCGTCCGGGCGCCCGCCGTCCGCGGTTTCGGGGCATGCGCAGGCATCCCAGTCGGCCTGCGCGATCTGGTCTAGCGATGATAGGACGTTGACGGCGATGGAGGCGCCGGGGGTCTGATCGGTCATGAGTGCCTTCCCTGCCTGCCTTTATCTGGCCTGCGCGGAAGCGTGTTCAAGCCGTGTATCCCTCGAACGTGATGTTGCCGGCCACCTTGCGCGCCTCTGCCTCCTCGGCGGGCGACCGGATCGTCCAGCAGAGCACCGGGACGCCGGCGGCCTGCAGCTCGGAGACGCGCGGGCTGCCGAGATCGCGCCAGTGGTGGCTGATGAAGCTCGATCCGGTGCGGTCGAAATCGGGGATCCCGCGCAGGCGCTCGCGGGTGGCGGGCGGCAGCGTCGGGTAGTCGTCGGCGGTGTAACCGCAGGTGGTGAGCCCGCGCGGCAGGTCGGGCGCCAGACGCGCCAGGGCGGCGACCGAATGCGGGTTGAAGGACATCAGCGCCACCGGCCCGTCGTAGCCTGACAGCAGCTCAGCGGCGCGGCGTTCCAGCGACCCCACGTCCGGACCCATGCCGCCGTCCTGGTCCTTGACCTCGATCAGCAGCGGCACCCGGCCCGCGACCAGCGTCAGCACCTCGGCCAGCGTCGGGATCCCCGCCGCGCCGTAGCGCAGCGGGATGGCCCCCAGCTCGGCGGCGCTGCGGGCGCGCACCGGCCCCTCGACGGCGGTGAGCCGCGCGAGGTCATAGTCGTGAAAGACCATCGCCTCCCCGTCCGAGGAGAGTTGCAGGTCGATCTCGATGCCGTAGCCCGCCTCGACCGCGGCGCGGATCGCCTCGACCGAGTTCTCGGGCCGGCCCTGCGACGTGTCGTGCAGGGCGCGGTGGGCGATGGGTCGGTCGAGGAAGGCCGGGGGCAGCTCAGGCATGGGTCGGGCTCAGGCCAGTTCGAAGATCGCTTCGATCTCGACCGCGACGCCCTGCGGCAGCGCACCCGCCGAGACCGCCGAGCGCGCGTGCCGGCCGGCATCGCCCAGCACCGCGACCAGCAGGTCGGAGGCGCCGTTCACGACCTTGGGCTGGTCGGTGAAATCGGGGGTCGAGTTGACGAAGGCGGTCAGCTTCACCACGCGCTTCAGCTTCGAGAAGTCGCCGCCGCAGGCCGCCTTGGCCTGGGCCAGCAGGCCGAGCGCGCAGGTGGCGGCGGCCTTGGCACCGGCCTCGACATCGAGCTCGGCGCCGAGCTTGCCGGTGATGAAGCCGTCGGCATTCTGGCTGATCTGGCCGGAGACGAAGACGAGGTTGCCGCTGATCACGTAGGGCACGTAGTTGGCGGCGGGCGCAGGCGCGTCGGGCAGCGTCAGGCCAAGCTCTGAAAGGCGGGCGTCGATATCGGTCATGGAATCCTCCGGCTGAGTTCGGCGCGACGCTAGCCCCGCCGGAGGAAAATGGAAATAGCCCGGGACCGCGGCCGTCAGGTTTCGCGGAAGGCGCGGGCGAAATAGTCGGTGAAGGGCTTCAGCAGGTAGGCAAGCGCGGTGCGCTCGCCGGTGCGCAGGAAGGCCTCGACCGGCATGCCGGGGATCAGCTGCGTGCCCTCGGGCAGCTTGGCGATCTCGCTGTCGTCCATCACCACCTCGGCGCGGTAGTAGCTGACCGAGGTGTTCTCGTCGACGAAGGCATCGGCCGAGACCCGCGTCACCCGCCCGAAGAGTTCGGGCGTCATGCGCTGGTCGAGCGAGGCAAAGCGCAGCGTCACGTCCTGGTCGAGGTGGACCTGATCGATGTGGATCGGCTCGATCTGCACCGAGATCACCAGCGGGCGGTCCTGCGGCACGAGGTAGAGCACCGGCTCGGCCGAACGGATCACAGCGCGCGGGGCGAAGACCGTGAGCCCGTAGACGATGCCACCCACCGGCGCGGTGATCTCCATCCGCTTGAGCTGCTCGCCAAGCGCCAGCCGCTGTTCGGCCAGCTCGCGCGAGCGGAACTGCATGTCGCGCAGGGTGGTGATCGCCTCTTCGCGTCGGGTCGTGTCGAGCTTCAGCACCTCGATCTCGATCTCGGTGATCTGGCCCTCGGCCTGCGCCTTCGAGGCGACGAGTTCGCCGCGTTCACCGGCCAGACGTGCCGCCTCGCGCTGCAGGGCCAGCACCCGGCTGGCCTGCGCCAGCCCGCGGTCGAGCAGCGACTGCTGGTCGGCCAGCTCGCGCTGGATCAGGTCGAACTGGTCGCTCAGCGCCGAGACCTGCGCCTCGATGCCCTCGATCTGGTTGGCGATCTGGTCGCTGCGCTTGTTGAGCTGCTCGATCTCGCGGGCGACGGAGTCGCGGCGGGCGAAGAACAGGTTGCGCTGGCCCGACATCATCTCTTCAACCTGGTCGTTCTTTTCGGCCATCTCGAGCAGCTCGTCGGCGAAGACGATCTCATCCTTGCCGTCGCGCTCGGCCTCGAGCCGGGCCCGGCGGGCAAGGAGGTCGGCGTACTGATCGTCGACGATCTTGAGCTCGGAGCGTTTCAGCGTCGGGTCGAGCCGGATCAGCACGTCGCCGGTTTCGACCACGTCGCCCTCTTCAACGAGGATCTCCGAGACCACGCCGCCGTCAGGGTGCTGCACCACCTGCCGGTTCTGGTCGACCTGGATCTGGCCTCCGGCGACGATGGCACCGCTGATCTCGGTGGTGGCGGCCCATGTGCCGAAGCCCACGACCAGCAGAAGCAGCGCGAAAAGCCCCAGCATCATCGGGCCGCGCAGCGGGAAATCCTTGCGGGGTTCGCTCATCGCACACCTCCCGGCCCGGCGTTGCGGGCGATCTGTTCGTGGTTCTTGACCATGTTGCGCAGCACGTCGTCCTTGGGCCCGAAGGCCGCGCGAGCGCCGTTCTCGAGCATCAGCAGCATGTCGCACTCGCGGATGGCGGCGGGGCGGTGGGCCATGATGATGACCGACTTGCCCTGCTCCTTCATCCGCCGGATGGCCTCGTTCACCGCTTCCGAGCCCTCGTTGTCGAGGTTCGAGTTGGGCTCGTCGAGCACGAGGATCACAGGGTCGCCATACATGGCCCGTGCAAGGCCGATGCGCTGCATCTGCCCGCCCGAGAGCCGCCCGCCGGTGGCGGTGACCCGCGTGTCGTAACCGTTGGGCAGCTTGAGGATCATGTCATGGGCGTCGGCCTTGCGCGCGGCCTCGACGATCTTCTCGGGGTCGGGCGCCTGCGCCAGCCGGGCGATGTTCTCGGCGATGGTGCCATCGAACAGCGTGACCCGCTGCGGCAGGTAGCCGATGTGCTTGCCAAGATCCTGCCCGTATTGCTCGAGCGAGGCACCGGCGAGGCGGATCTTGCCGCCCGCGGGGCGCCAGACGCCGGTGATGGCGCGGGCCAGCGTCGACTTGCCGGCGCCGGAGGAGCCGATCACGCCCAGCGCCTGACCGGGCGCGAGCGAGAAGCTGACCATGCGCAGCGCCGCCTGATGCTCGCCCGGCGGCACCACGGTGACCTGGTTGGCCTCGAGCCGGGCCTCGGGCACCGGCAGCGACAGGCGCTGTTCCTCGGGCGGCACTTCGGAAAGCAGCTGCACGAGGCTGTCCCAGCCCTTGCGGGCGCGGGTCACCATCGGCCACTGGCCGATCGCCAGCTCGACCGGCGCCAGCGCGCGGCCCATGAGGATCGAGCCCGCGATCATCGCACCGGCGGTCAGCTCGCCCTGCAGCACGAGATAGGCGCCGAGGCCCAGCATCGCAGACTGCAGGAACAGGCGGAAGGTCTTGGTGGTGACGGTGAAGGTGCCGACGATGTCCGAGGTGCCGATCTGGCCCTTGAGCGACTCCGACCGGGCGCGGTTCCAGCGGGCAAAGGCCGCCTCGCGCATACCCAGCGACTGCACCATCTCGGCCTCGTTGCGGATCTGCTCCGAGGTGTGCTCGGCGCGCAGCGTCGCGCGGTTCGAGTTCAGGGTCGGGTTGCGGCTCAGCATCTGGTTCAGCACGGTGACGCAGATCAGCACCGCACCGCCCGCCAGTGCGAGATAGCCCAGCCACGGGTGGAAGACGAAGATCCCGGCGATGAAGAGCGGCGTCCAGGGGATGTCGAACATCGCCGTCAGCACCGGCGAGGACATCAGCCGCTGCACCGACTCGAGATCCTTGAGCCCGGTCGCGGCAAGCTCGTCGGGCTGCACCGCCGAACGGCGCATCACCGCGTCGAAGACCCGCAGGTCCATGCGCGACTGGAAGCGCGCGGCGACCCGCGCCATCACCCGGCCACGGGCGTAGTCGAGCAGGCCCATCATGCCGTAGAGGAAGACCACCAGCACCGACAGCGCCAGCAGCGTCGCCTCGGAACGCGAGCCAAGGACGCGGTCGTAGATCTGCAGCATGTAGAGCGGACCCGTCAGCATCAGCAGGTTCACGAAGCCTCTTAAGACCGCCACGAACTAGTAGTAGCGCCGGCTCTGGCGACGCGCGGCCACCAGTTCGTCGCGTCCGGTCTCTTTCGAGCTCTTCGCCATGCGCGTGCCCATCCCTCTCTCCGCCCTCTGCGATGGTCGCAGGAAATCGCTTAACAATTGTTCTGTCGCCAATGTGTCACAGACGCATGCAATGCCCCGTGGTTGCTTGGTCACGGCCCCGTCTGCGAGTATGAACCCTTCTATCTCAAGATCAGGATTTTCCAATGCCGTTTACAAGGGGGGAATACCCGACCCCACTGCTCCGGAGCTGCGCGGTTCTCGTCCTCGCACTGGGGCTTTCGGCCTGTGCCGTGCCGGGCCCGGGCGAGGCGCCGGACGGCATCTACGACCCCAACGAGGGCGCCAACCGGCAGGCCCACGCCTTCAACAAGCGCCTCGACAGCGCGCTGTCGGGTGGCGACGGTCCCGGGGTCCTGTCCAAGGTGCCCGCGCCCGTCAGCGCCGGCATCGACAACATGTCCGACACCATCCGCCTGCCCCGCACCGTTGTGAATCAGGTACTTCAGGCGCGCCTCGGCCGCGCCGCCCGGAACACGCTGCGCTTCGGGGTGAACGCGACGGTGGGCGTGGTCGGGCTTTTCGACGTGGCCTCACACCTCGGCATGCCCGAGGACAAGAGCGACTTCGGCGAGACGCTCTACGTCTGGGGCCTGCCCGAGGGCGCCTACATGGAGCTGCCGGTTCTCGGCCCCGCGACCGAGCGCGACGCGGTCGGCATGGCGGTCGATGTCTTCACGAACCCGCTCTACTACGTGCTGAGCTGGCCCGAGATCACCGCCGCCCTCGGGGTGCGCGTGGCCGACAAGGCGCTGACCCGGGCCGAGTACGGCGATTCGGTCGACGCCCTGCTCTACGGCAGCGCCGACAGCTACGCCCAGCTGCGCACGATCTACCTGCAAAACCGCCGTTTCGAACTGGGTGATGAAACATCCGGCGGCGAGGACTATATCGACCCCGAGGCACTGGACACGGAGGGTTTCTGATGGTGCAGCACGTTCTAACACGCCGCGGCGCGCTGGTGGGCGCAATGGCGGTCGGGCTCGCAGCGGGCCTGCCCGGCGCGGCGCTGGCAGTCACGGCGGCACAGGCCGAGGGCCTCGTCGACAAGCTCGTGGCCGACATCAACCAGGTCATCGCCTCGGGCAAGTCCGAGGCCGCGATGATCCGCGACTTCGAGCGCATCTTCCAGACCTACGGCGACATGCCCTACATCGCGGCCTATGCGCTCGGCTCCGACGCCCGCACTGCCACGGCGGCGCAGAAGAAGGCGTTCTCGTCGGCGTTCTCTGGCTACATCTCGCGCAAGTACGGCAAGCAGTTCCGCAAGTTCATCGGCGGCCGCATCGAGGTGCAGGGCACGCAGAAGGTGAAGAACGCGTACCAGGTCGCGA
>NZ_JAATOS010000242.1:0-6160 GCF_011806505.1 Salipiger sp. HF18
CCGGCGCGCCCTCTCGGTGACCGTCCGAGCGCGCGGTGAACACCACGTCGCCGTTCGGGGCCGAGATCTGGCGGGCGATGCCCATGCCGCCGCGGTAGCGGCCGGCGCCCGGGCTGTCCTCGACCAGCGCGTATTCGTCGACGATAAGGTCGTACTCGATCTCGAGCGGCTCTATCGGCAGGTTGGACGAGTTGGTGACGTGCACGTGCACCCCGTCCATGCCGTTCCCCAGCGCCCGGGCCCCGGCGCCGCCGCCGATGGACTCGAGGTAGACGTAGCCCTCGTCACGGCCGCGGCGCTTGCCCGCGAAGACCATCACCGGAACGATGTCCTGGCCGGCCGCCTGGCCGCGGTCCTCGGGCAGCAGCTGCGAGAACGCCCCGATCAGCGCCCGCACCACCTTGTTGCAGGTGATCGACCGCGCGCCGGTGGCCGCGGGCTCGTTCGGGTTCAGCAGGCTGCCCTTGGGGGCCGAGATCTCGACGCCGTCGAACATGCCCGAGTTCGGCAGCAGGTACGGGTCGAGCAGCGTTTTCACCACGTAGTAGACCGAGGCGTTGAGCGCCGAGGCCACCACGTTGAGACCGCCGCGCGCCTGGGGGCCGGTGCCCTCGAAATCCACGATCAGCCGGTCGCCCCTGACGGTGACGTTGGCCTGGATCGGAACCTCGACCGGGCCGAGCCCGTCGCTCTCGATCTTCGAGTGGAAGGTCGCGGTGCCGTCCTGCATCTCGGCGATGCGGTTGCGCAGGCGCTGCGCGGTGTAGGCGAAGAGATCCTCGACCAGCGCGTCGACCTTGTCGGCGCCCAGCGTGTCGGCGAGCTCGCGCATCAGCCGCGCGCCGCGCTCGTTCGCCGCCGCCTGCACCTTGATGTCGAGCCAGCGCTCCTCGGAGGACCGCGAGTTCAGCGAGATCATCCGCAGCAGGTCCTCGTCGAGCTCACCGGCGCGGAACAGCTTCATCACCGGAAGCCGCAGGCCTTCCTCGAAGATCGACTTGGCACCGCCGTGGATCGAGCCCGGCACCGTGCCGCCCACGTCCGAGTGGTGGCCGATGTTGGCGGTGAAGTAGCGCAGCCGCCCGCCCGCGTAGACCGGCGTCACCACCGAGATGTCCGGCGTGTGGGTGCCGCCCGCGGCGTACGGGTCGTTGCAGATGAAGACGTCGCCCTCGACCATGCGCCCGATCGGGTAGGCCGCCAGCACCGCGTTGACCGAGCCCATCAGCGAGCCCAGGTGCAGCGGGATGTGGCTGGCCTGCGCGATCAGCCGACCGTCCGCCGAGAACAGCGCGACCGAGCAGTCCTTGCGCTCCTTGATGTTGGACGAGAACGAGGCCCGGATCATCGAGGTGCCGATCTCGTCGGCGACCGCGAGCAGCCGGTTGGTGAAGACCTCCATGGCGATGGGGTCGGACAGGGCGGGTTTGTTGATCTCGGTCATGGGGTCACACCTCGATGAGCATGGTGCCCGAACCGTCCACGCGCAGCCGCTGACCGGGCTCCACGATGGTGGTCGAGGACATTTCCTGGATGATGGCGGGGCCTTCGACATAGGGCCCGACCGGCAGGCGCGCGCGCTCGTAGATCGCGGTCTCGTACCAGCCGCCGTCGAAGTAGACCTGCCGCGAGCCGATCACCGCGTCGCCGTCCTGCGCGGTGTACTCCGCGTCGGGGGCCGCCGCCGAGGCGCCCTTGACCGAGAGCCGCAGGTTCACGATCTCGACCGCGCGGTTCTCGATGTCGTAGCCGTACTCCTGCCGGTGGGCGGCGCGGAAACCCTCGAGGAAGGCGTCATAGGCCGCGTCGGGGCCGTCGAGCACGACCTGAACCTCGTGGTTCTGGCCGTCGTAGCGGGCATCCACCACGTATTGCATCGAGCGGCGATCCTCGGCCACGCCCTCGCCCGCGAGCCAGTCGTTGCCGTCCTGGCGCATCTGGCCGAAGGCCGCGCCGATGGCGGGCCAGCTCCCGGCGCTGGCGGTCGAGACCCCGGTGCGCACGAAGTCGAAGCCCACGTCCGAGAGCAGGATGCCCCGGGCGCACATGGTGCCGGGCTGGGCGGGGACGATCACGGTCTTGATGCCGGTCTCGACCGCCACGGCAGCGGCGTGCAGCGGGCCCGCGCCGCCATAGGCGAAGAGCGCGAAGTCCTGCAGGCGGTGGCCCTTCTCGGTGGACACGGCCCGGATGGCACGGCCCATGTTGGCGACCGCGATGCGCAGGATGCCGAGCGCAGCCTCCTCGACGCCGAGCCCGAGGGGCCTGGCGATCTTGCTCTCGATGACCTCGCGCGCGGCGGCCTTGTCGACCTGCATCCGGCCCGACAGCAGCGTGTCGGAATCGAGCCTGCCCAGCACGAGGTTGGCGTCGGTGGTGGTGGGCTCGGTGCCGCCCTGCCCATAGGCCACGGGGCCCGGGGAGGCGCCGGCCGAGCGCGGCCCGACCTTGAGCGCGCCGGCGTCGTCCAGCGCCGCGATGGAGCCGCCACCGGCGCCGATCACGTTGATGTCGAGCATCGGGCAACGCACCGGGTAGTCGGCGACGAGGCGCGAGGTGGTGAAGGCCGGACGCCCGGCCTCGACCAGCGACACATCGGTCGAGGTGCCGCCCACGTCATAGGTCACGATGTTTGAAAAGCCCGAGACGCCGGCGACCTTGGCCGCGCCCACGACGCCCGCCGCGGGGCCCGAAAGGCAGGTGCGGACCGGGAAGCTGCGCACCGTGTCCACCGACATCAGCCCGCCGTTCGAGTGGATCGTGCGCGGCGCGCTCTCGATGCCGATGTCGGCAAGGCGCTGCAGGAAGCGCTCGAGGTAGCGGTCCATGCGCGGACCCACGTAGGCGTTGATCACCGTGGTCGAGAACCGCTCGAACTCGCGGAACTCGGGCAGCACCTCGGAGGAGATGGAGACGTAGGCGTCGGGCAGCACCTCGCGCACGATCTCGGCGGCGCGGCGCTCGTGCCGGCCGTCGCGGTAGGCGTGCAGGAAGCAGATCGCCACCGCCTGGGCCCCGGCCTCGCGCAGCGTCTCGGCGGCGGCGCGGACCCCGGCCTCGTCGAGCGCCTGCAGGACCTCGCCGTCGGCGTTCAGGCGCTCGGTCACTTCCAGCGCCATGTAGCGCTCGACCAGCGGCTCGGGCTTGGTCACCGAGTAGTCGTAGAGATGCGGGCGGGTCTGCCGCCCGATCTCGAGCACGTCGCGCGCGCCCCTGGTGGTGATGAGCCCGGTCGGCACGCCGCGGCGCTCGATCACCATGTTGGTGGCGACGGTGGTGCCGTGGCCGACGAACTCGAAGTCGGAGGGGGCGATGCCCAGCTCCTCGACGTAGTGACGCAGGCCGGTCTCGATCGCTTCCGAGGGGTCGTGCGGGGTCGAGGAGGTCTTGAAGTGGATCGCCTTGCCGCTTCCGGTCTCGAGGGCCGTGAAGTCGGTAAAGGTGCCACCCACATCGAAGCCGATACGGTACATTGGGTCAGGTCCTTTGCAGTCTGGTCACCGCTGCGCCGGGGGCATCAGCAGGTCCGGGAGGAAAAGCGTGATCTGCGGCACGAAGGCGACAAGCAGCGCCACCACGATCATCGCGACATAGAAGGGCGCCAGCGCCCGGGTGAGATCGCCCATGCCGACACGGGCCACGGTCATCACCGTATAGAGCACCAGCCCCACCGGCGGCGTGATGGTGCCGATCATCATGGTCACGACCACGGTCACGCCGAGATGCACGGTGTCGATGTCGAAGCTCGTGGCGATGGCCAGCAGCGTCGGCACCAGCAGCACCAGGGCGGCCAGCACCTCCATGAACATGCCGACGATCAGCAGGATCACGATGATCAGCGCCATGGCGGCAGCCTTGGACACGAACATGTCCTGCATCATGTCGACCATCGCGATGGGCAGGCGCTGGATCGAGATGATCCACCCGAACACCGCCGAGACCGCGATGATGAAGAGCGTCGCCGCCGAGGTCCGCACGGTGCCGAGCAGCGCCTCGACAATCTGCGCGCGGTCGAAGCCCATCGAGATGGTGCCGATCACGAGGATGTAGAGCACCACCACCACCGAGGCCTCGGTGGGCGTGAACACCCCCGCGAGGATGCCGCCGAGCAGGATCACCGGGGCCATCAGCGCCGGGATCGCCTTCCAGAAGGCGCAGATCACCTCGCGGAAGCCGGCACGCGGCAGGCGCGGGGCCTCCTCGCGCCCGGTCTTCACCAGGATCCAGATGATGACCATCAGCGCAAAGCCTGTCAGCAGGCCCGGCAGGGCACCGCCAAGGAACAGCCGCCCAACGGATTCCTCGGCGAGGAACCCGTATACCACCAGCGTGATCGAGGGCGGGATGATCGGGCCCATGGTGGCCGAGGCCGCGGTGACCGCCGCCGAGAAGCGCTTCGAGTAGCCGGCCTTTTCCATGGCCCTGATCTCGACCGCGCCAAGCCCGCCCGCGTCGGCCACGGCCGAGCCGGACATGCCCGCGAAGAGGATCGAGGCCACCACGTTGACGTGGCCGAGCCCGCCGGTGATGTGGCGCACCAGCACGCCCGCGAAGTTGAAGATGCGCTCGGTGACCCCCATGCCGTTCATCAGGTTGCCCGCAAGCAGGAACATCGGGATAGCCAGCAGCGAGAAGCTCTCGATGCCGTTCGAGGCGCGCATGGTGAGCTGGATCTCGGGCAGGCCCGCCAGCAGGATGTAGACCGCCGAGGTCACCAGCATGGTGTAGGCCACCGGCAGGCCGAGGACGAGCAGCCCGAAGAAGAGGATCAGGAAGATCGCGGTGGTCATGCAGAAGCCTCCGCCTTGCCGCCGCGCAGCTCGGTCCAGATGGCCTCGAGCGCGAAGAGGATGGTCGTGCCCGCGCCCAGACCGAAGGGCAGCAGGACAAGCATGAATTTCGAGGTAAGGGGGCCGTTCGGGATGGTGCCGAACTCGAGCCGCGACATCAGCGGCTGCAGCTGGCGCACCTGCGTCAGCACATAGGCCAGCACGGCGATCACCAGTGCGTGCAGCACGATGCGCAGGATCTTCTGCACCGGCGGCGACACGCGGCTCGCCATCAGGTCGAGCCCGATATGGCCGCCCTCGCGGTACACCACCGCGGCGCCGAGGAAGGTCATCCAGATCAGCGAGATCTCGGCAATGTTGTCGGTCATGTGCACCGGCGCGTTGAACACGTAACGCGAGGTGATCTGGACGCTGAGCGCCGCGATGATCGTGATGGCCAGCGCGGCGCAGAGCCACAGCATGGTCCGGTGCAGACCGTTGAGGATCATGGTCATTGTCGGGGTCCGGAAACGTGGGGGGACGCGGGCCGCCGCGGGCCCGCGCCGTCGCTCGGGGGCGCGCCGGGGTCAGGCCCGGCGCGGCGCGATCACTTCATCGCCTGGATCTGGTCCCACCAGCCCTCGGGCAGCAGGCCCTCCTCCTCGAAGGTCGGGACGGAGTCGGCCACCATGGCGGCGAACTCGGCACGCACCTCGTCGGACATGTCGCAGAAGGTCACGCCCTCGGCTTCCATGGTCTCGCGGTTCGGCGCGGTCTCTTCCTCGACCAGCGACACGAAGTAGTCGCCCGCGTCCTCGGCGGCCTTGGTGACGATCTCCTTGTCCTCGTCCGAGAGCTGCTGGAACGAGGTTTCGGCGATGTAGACCGAGTTCTGCGGGTACATCATCTCGGCGTCGGTGACGTAGGGCAGCACCTCGTAGAACTTCGACGAGAACACCTGCTCGCCGGCGCTCTCGGCCATGTCGGCGACGCCCTGGCTCAGGCCCATGTAGGTCTCGCCGTAGGAGATGGTGACCGGCACGGTGCCGATGGCTTCCCAGCCGGCGATGAACATCGGCAGGTTGGGCGAGCGCACGCGCTTGCCGGCGATGTCGGCGGGGCCATGGACGCAGTCGCCCTTGGTCATGAAGACGCGCGGCTCGCGGAACCAGTTGGTGGCGAGGATGCGGACGTTGAAATCGTCCCGCAGCTCGTCCTTGAGCTCGGCCGCGAGGTCGCTCTCCATGAAGGTCAGGAAGTGCTGCTGGCTGGCGAAAACGAAGGGAATGTCGACGACGCCGAATTCCTTCACGAGGTTCGAGGCATTCGAGCCCGACGAGATGTAGCCGTCCTGCGCGCCCACCGACATGGCCTCGATCTGGGCCGGGCCG
>NZ_JAATOS010000243.1:0-6143 GCF_011806505.1 Salipiger sp. HF18
GGCGGCAGCAGACCGGACGGTGCGATCCAGGCGCGTGGCGAAAGGATCCCCGACCGGCAGGCACAGCGTAGCCCCGCCCGTCACCTCTCCTCGAGCTGGCGGCGGAGGGGGCGGCGGGGGAGCAGGGTTTGCGCAGGGTGGGGGCGGGGACGCCGTCCATGCTCTCGCGGGTGATGCTCGCGTAGCCCGACATGTAGATCACCGGGATCCCGGGGCGCAGGTCGTTACGGCGTCGGGCGAGCACGAAGCCTCCCACGCCGCCGGGCATCACGATGTCGGTGAGAAGCAGGTCGAAGCTTTCGGCGCCGCGCTCGATGCGCTCGAGCCCCGCGCGTCCGGAAGGGCGGTGATCACCTCGTTGCCCGGCGTGCGAATGATCTCGGAGGTCATCGCCAGCAGGTCGGTCTCGTCCTCGACCACGAGGATGGTCTCGCCGCTGCCGGGGCTCGGGCCGGGCTCGGCCGCGACCTCCTCCTCGTCCGGCAGCTCGCCCTCAGGCAGCAGGATGCGCACGCTGGTGTCTGGCCCGGACGCGGTGTCGATGATGAGCTCCCCGTCCGACTGCTCGGCGAACCCGTAGACCATCGACAGCCCGAGCCCGGGGCCGCCGCTCTCGCCCCTGGTGGTGAAGAACGGGTCGGTGGCGCGCTGGCGCACCTCGGGTGTCATGCCGGGGCCGTCGTCGGTCACCGAGATCTCGACCCGCGGATGGCCCTCCGGATCGCTCTCGGCGGCGCGCCCGGCCTGCACCGCGATGTTGCCCGTCCCGCGCTGGGCGAGCAGCGCGTCGCGGCTGTTCAGCACGAGGTTAAGCAGCGCGTTCTCGAGCTGGCTGGGATCGCAGAGCACCCGCAGCCCGGCCTCGGGGGGGGCCACGTGCAGTGCCACCGTGCGCTCGAGCACCGGCCCCGCGAGATCCTGCAGCGCGCTCAGCACCTCCGAGACCGGCACCGGGCGCACCGAGCCGGGCTGGCGCCGCGCGATGGTCGGCAGGCGCGAGGTCAGCCGGTCGCCCCGCCACACCGAGGCGAGCGCGGTGTCGAGGAACGTCTTCTGCGGCGCGTCGGCGCTCATCGCGGCGAGCTCGGTGGCATATGCGATGGTTCCGAGGATGTCGTTGGTATCATGCGCCACCCCGCCGGTGAGCTGGCCCAGCGCATCGAGCTGCCCCGAGCGTTCGGCCTGCTGGCGGTTGCGCTCCTGCTCGGTCACGTCCTCCAGCACCAGCACCAGCACCATCACCGTGGCGACGTCGCCCTGTCCCGACGCCTCGACCTGCGCGCTCGACACCCGCACGACTCGGGCAGGGCTGTCGGCGCCACGGCGCAGGATCGCCCGCTCCGAAACCAGCGTGGCCCCCGCCATGGCGCGGTGGAGCGGGTCGGCGGAGGCGACGGGCGGGTGGCCGTCCTCGGCATCGACGAAGCGCACCGTGCCGGGCCACGGCACCGGCCAGTCCTGCGAGGCAAGGCCCAGCATCCGGGCGGCGCCGGGGGGGGGCGATGCTGATGCTGCCGTCCCGCGCAAGCCCGATGATGGCGCTGCGTGTGGTGTCGAGGATCGCGCCCAGCCGGTCCGAGAGCCGCTTCATGTCCGCGGCCTGCGCCAGCGCCCGGCGCCCGGCGCGGCGTGATTGCACCACGAATCCCGCCAGGGTGGCGATGGCCAGCGCCGCCGCCGGCAGCTCGGCGATCAGGATGCGCTCGGGTGTCCAGAATTCCGGCGGGCCGAGCCAGCGGTCGCGCAGGGACTGGTACTCCTCGGAAGAGAGATCCCCCGGGATCACCGCGTTCAGCCGCTCGCGCACCTCCGCGAGGCCGTGGCGCAGGGCGAGGGCGCGGTCGGTGGTCAGGAAGGGCGGCGCCACCTCGTCGACCTCGTCGAGGCGGCCGAGCAGCTCGAGCCGGTGGCGCACGGTCACCGTGGGGTAGAGGATCGCGTCGACGCTGCCCGACTGCAGCGCATCGATCAGGCCCCTGGCGCCGTCGAGGATCACGAGGTCGAGGTCGCCGCGCTGCTCGGCCTCCTGCCGGGCGAGGGGGCGCAGGGTCTCGACCCCGTAGCCCGTCATGGTGCCGTCCGGGCGGATGACCTGGTAGGGCGTATTTCGTTAAAAAACTCGCGCTTGATCGAAGGGCGCATCGCTGATTCAATTCCGGTAGTGGGCGGGAGGATCGGTGATGTTGGGACCGAAGCAGGAGGCGCAGCCGGCGCTGTTCTACGAGTTCTCGCTGGAGACCCACGTCCCCCAGGATCACCTTCTTCGGTCCATCGACCGGTTTTACACCTCTCCGGCATCCGCGCCTATCTCGCCGATTTCTACGGCCATACGGGCCGTCCGTCTGTCGATCCTGAACTGCTGATCCGGATGCTTCTGATCGGCTATTGCTTTGGCATCCGGTCCGAGCGGAGGCTCTGCGAAGAGGTGCACCTGAACCTGGCCTATCGCTGGTTCTGTCGCCTTGATCTGGCCGTCCGGGTTCCCGACCACTCCACCTTTTCCAAGAACCGCCATGGCCGGTTCCGCGACAGCGCGCTTCTGCGCCACCTGTTCGAGATGACGGTCGCGCGTTGTATCCAGGAAGGCCTGGTCAGCGGGCAGCGCATGGCGGTGGATGCCAGCCTGATCGAGGCGGATGCGAACAAGCAGAATTCGACGCAGAAGGAAGATTGGGATGTTTCGACGATCGACCGCACAGATGCACCCCGGGCCGTCCGTGAGTATCTCGATACGCTGGACGAGGCGGCCTTCGGCGCCGCCAGTGAAGTGCAGCCCAAGTTCACCTCGCATTCCGACCCGGCCAGCCAGTGGACCGCGGCGCGCAAGGGGCCTGCATTCTTCAGCTATTCCGACAACTATCTGATCGACACGGACCACGGCGTGATCGTGGACGTGGAAGCCACGAGGTCAATCCGGCAAGCCGAGGTTGGGTCGACGAAGACCATGCTGGACCGCGTGAAAGCCCGGTTCGACCTACACCCCGAGCGCCTAATCGCGGACACGGCCTATGGCACCGGGCCGATGCTGGGCTGGCTGGTCGACCGCAAGATTGCCCCGTACATTCCCGTCTTCGACAAATCCGGACGAACCGATGGGACTTGGACTCGCGCGGACTTCGAGTGGGATGCCGAGACTGACCAATACATCTGCCCCGAGGGGCACGAGCTGAA
The DNA here is from genome assembly GCF_011806505.1 of Salipiger sp. HF18. Taxonomy (NCBI): domain Bacteria; kingdom Pseudomonadati; phylum Pseudomonadota; class Alphaproteobacteria; order Rhodobacterales; family Roseobacteraceae; genus Salipiger; species Salipiger sp. HF18. The sequence goes on from NZ_JAATOS010000243.1 coordinate 3,172, forward strand.
GCAGTTCCGCCGGAACTATTCCGACCCGAACCGGGGTCCGACTGGCAAGGGAACAGCTCGCTATCGGGCGCTGAAAGAGGTCTGTCAGGTATGCCCATCCAAAGCGATGTGCTGCCCGAACGCGGATGCACGCAAGATCACCCGCGAGGAACATGAAGATGCCCGGCAGGTCGCTCGCGACATCGCCAAAACCGAGCAATACGCCATCTCGATGAAGTTGCGGAAGAATGTCGAGATGCTCTTTGCCCACCTCAAACGGATCCTTGGCCTGAACCGGCTCCGATTACGCGGGCCGTCCGGCGCAAATGACGAATTTCTCCTCGCGGCCACCGCCCAGAACCTCCGCAAACTGGCCAAGATCCTTCCTGGACTGCAGCAACCGAGAAACGCCTGACAGGAAAGGCGCTCGCGCCACGTTCAGCTGGCAATATTCTGCGCCAGCGAACGGGTGTTTTTCCACGGAATCAGCGCAAACTCGGCGAGGCCGACGGTCAGTACCTCGGGTGGCGGCGCGGGCGGGAGAATGTTCCACGCGGTGAGCAGCGCGGTCATTGTGCCGTCCGCCTGCATGGCGGCGAGCGCGTCGTCGACCGCAGGCAGCAGCTCGGCACGTTTGCGGGCCAGCGCGACCACGTGGCGCGCGGTACGCAGCGGGGCTCCGGCGATGCGGATGCGGTCGTCGAGCCGCGCCCGTTGCAGGACGGCGGCGCCGGCCTTGTGCAGCGCCACCACGACGTCGACCTATGCCAGCAGCAGCGCCCCGAAAGCGCCGGGCAGGCTGTCGTACACGGCCACCGGGCTGTCGCCGCCGCGCGGGGTGATCTCGCGCGCGGGCGAGTTCATGGTGCGCATGGCGTGGGGCAGGTCGGGCAGCGGCCGCGCGTCGGCGTCCGAGACCACCAGCGAGCAGGTGGCGTCGAAGCCGAGGCCGGTCACCCGCTCCGGTGCCGCGCCCGCCTCGGACATGGCGCCGCGCACCGCCCGGCAGACCGCCGCCCAGATGTCGGCGGCGCTTTGTTGCGGGTGGTCGGGGCAGGGGCGCCAGAGCGCGATGGCGGCCTCGGAGTTGCCGAGCAGCCGGCCCCGGGCGTCGAACAGGCCGGCGCGCGCGCTGCCGGTGCCCACGTCCACTCCGATGAAAAACATGGCTCCTCTCATGGCGCCGGACCGTCCTGCCGACCGGTGTAGTGCACCGCAGGAGACCGGGACTGGGGTCTCCGGTCCCCCTCGGGCAGACGGCGGGCTCAGAGCACCGGCGGGCGGCGGTTCGGCCAGTCGGTGGCGGCGTGATAGGCGTCGCCCATGGCGAGGATGGCCGCATCGCTGCCGGTCGGTCCGAAGAGCTGCATCCCCATCGGCAGGCCGGACGCGGAGAAGCCCGCGGGCAGGCCGAGGCAGGGCAGCCCGGCAAGGCTCACCGGCACCACGACCTCCATCCAGCGGTGGTAGGTGTCCATCTTCCTGCCCGCGATGTCCTGCGGCCAGCGCCAGTCCACCGGGAAGGGCCAGACCTGCGCCGAGGGCAGCGCCAGCGCGTCGAAGCGCTCGAAGGTGCGGGCGGCGCGCTTGTACCAGGCCGAGCGCAGCTTGCTGGCCTCGTAGAAGGCCTCGGCGCTGAGCGTCATGCCCTGGTCGATCTCCCAGAGCGACTCGGGCTTGGTGAGGGCGCGCTTGTCGGGGTCGGTGGCGAAGGCGCGCTTGGCACCGGCGTTGAGCCCGGCGCGCAGGGTGGTCCAGCTCGACCAGAGCTTGTCGGCCGGGAAGGGCGGGGCGAGCGGCTCGACGGTGGCGCCGAGCTCTTCGAAGACCGCAAGTGCCGCCTCGCAGGTCTCGAGGATGCCGGGCTCGGTGGCATAGGCCCCGCCCCAGTTCCCCAGCCAGCCGATGCGCTTGCCCCTGAGGCTGTCGCCGAAGCGCGCGGTGTAGTCCTCGGCCGGGCGGCAGAACGGCACCTCGGGATTGGGGCCTGCCAGCACCGAGAGCAGCAGCGCCACGTCGCGCGGGCTGCGGCCCATCGGACCCTCGGTGGCGAGGGTCGAGAGAAACGTGTCGCCCTCGGCGTCCTTCGGCACCAGCCCCCAGCTCGGGCGGAAGCCGTAGACGTTGTTGAAGGCGGCAGGGTTGCGCAGCGAGCCCATCATGTCCGAGCCGTCTGCCAGCGGCAGCATCCGCGCCGCGAGCGCCGCCCCGGCGCCGCCCGACGAGCCCCCGGCGCTGCGGCCGAGGTCATAGGGGTTGCGGGTCGGGCCGTGGACCGGGTTGAAGCTGTGCGAGCCGTGGCCCCACTCGGGCGTGTTGGTCTTGCCGATGATAATCGCCCCCGCCGCGCGCAGCCGCGACGCCACCAGGTCATCCGCCGCGGGGATGAAATCGGCGAACAGCGGCGAACCCCAGGTGGTGCGGAGCCCCTTGGTGGCGACGAGGTCCTTGACCGCGATGGGCAGCCCGGCGAGCGGGCCACCCGAGGTGGCATCGACCGCGCGTGCCTCGGCCAGAAGCTCGTCGCGGGGGCGCAGCGAGACGATGGCGTTGACCTGCGGATTGACCGCCTCGATGCGGTCGAGCACCGCCTCCATCAGCGCCACGGGGCTCAGCGCGCCGCTGCGCAGGTCCGAGACGAGCGACACCGCATCGCGGTCGGTGAGGCTGGGGGCGGTGGGAGTCTCGGTCATCTGGGCGGCCTTTCTGCGCGGAAGTCTGCGCCAAGAGAGCCGCCCGCCGCCCGGGATTGCAAGCCCGATCCCGTCTCCGCGCGGCCTAGCGGAAGTGGCGGAACAGCCCCGAGCCGATATCGAGCAGGTCGAAGACGCGGGCGTAGTAGTGCTCGTTCGCGGCGAAGCGGCGCGGCGGGGCGCCGGTCAGGTCGGTCTCGAGCGCATCCACCAGCCGGTGCAGGCGGCGGCGGTGCAGCCCGATGCGGGCCTGCACGGGGTCTGCGATGACGCCCGCGAAGGCGGTCACCACCGAGGCCA
>NZ_JAATOS010000244.1:0-6142 GCF_011806505.1 Salipiger sp. HF18
CGCGCCGAGGGTGGCGCCCACCACCGGCTCGGCGACGAAGGCCATGACGGTCTCGGGCCCGAGGTCCTGCACCATGGTCTCGAGCTCGGCGGCAAGGCGCGCGCCGTATTGCTCCTCGGTCTCGCCAGGTTCCATGCCGCGGTAGGCGTAGCAGGGCGAGACGTGGTGCACGTCGATGAGAAGCGGCGCGAAGGGCGCCCGGCGCCAGGCGTTGCCGCCGGTGGCGAGCACGCCCAGCGTGTTGCCGTGGTAGCTCTGGCGGCGGGCGATGATGTTGACCCGCCCGGTCTCGCCCTTCTCGAGATGGTACTGCCGCGCCAGCTTGATCGCGGCCTCCATCGCCTCGGAGCCGCCCGCGACCACGTAGACCCGGTCAAGCCCCTCGGGCGCCAGCGACACCAGCCGGTCGGCCAGCCGCTCGGCGGGCTCGGAGGTGAAAAAGCCCGTATGCGCGAAGGCCACCGTGTCGAGCTGCGCCTTCATCGCGGCGACGACTTTGGCGTCGCCGTGGCCAAGGCACGAGACCGCGGCCCCGCCGGAACCGTCGAGATAGGCCTTGCCGGTGGTGTCGTAGAGATAGACGCCCTCCCCCCGTGCGACGACTGGCGGCAAAGAGCGGGTATGGCGCGGAAAGACATGTGACACGGGCGTATCCTCGGGGTTGCTGTGCGGCGATCATGAAACCGTTCCGAGCGGTTTGCATCCGCGCGCACTTCCGGGCAGTATCATCACCATGAATTCATTCAAGATCACAGGGAGAACGATCTGATGAACAAGACTCTGTTCGGCGCGATGCTGTCCGGCGCACTGGTGGCCGGTGCCGCCGCAAGCGCCCAGGACCAGACCTTCATCTCCATAGGCACCGGCGGCGTGACCGGCGTCTACTACCCCACCGGCGGCGCGATCTGCCGGCTGGTGAACAAGGACCGCAAGGAGCACGGCATCCGCTGCGCCGTCGAATCCACCGGGGGTTCGGTCTACAACATCAACACCATCAAGGCCGGCGAGATGGAATTCGGCGTGGCCCAGTCCGACTGGCAGTACCACGCCTATAACGGCACCTCGCAGTTCGAGGGCGACGCCGCCTTCCCCGACATCCGTGCAGTGTTCTCGGTCCACCCCGAGCCCTTCACCCTCATCGCCCGTGCCGATGCCGGCATCGAGAGCTTCGAGGACCTCAAGGGCAAGCGCTTCAACGTGGGCAACGCCGGCTCGGGCCTGCGCGCCACCACCGAGGTGCTGATGGCCGAGTACGGCATGACCATGGACGATTTCGCGCTCGCCACCGAATACAAGGGCTCGGAAATGTCGCAGCAGCTCTGCGACGGCAACATCGACGCCATGGTCTACGTGGTGGGCCACCCGGCCGCCGCCATCCAGGAAGCCGCGACCACCTGCGACGTGAGCCTCGTCAACGTGACCGGCCCGGTCATCGACAAGCTCATCGAGGAGAACCCCTACTACCGCACCGCGACCATCCCGGGCGGCATGTATGCCGGCAACGACGAGGACGTCACCACCTTCGGCGTCGGCGCGACGCTGGTGACCTCGGCCGACGTCTCCGAGGACGCGGTCTACGTGCTGGCCAAGGCGGTGATGGAGAACCTCGACGACTTCCGCCAGCTGCACCCGGCCTTCGCCAACCTCAAGGCCGAGGAAATGGTCGCCGACGGTCTTTCGGCCCCGCTGCACCCCGGTGCGGAAAAGGCCTATCGTGAGCTCGGCCTGATCGAGTAACGGCGCCCCGCGCCCGGAAGGCGCCCGCGCGGCGCCTTCCACCGAGCCTGCCCCGCTCATGACAGAACCCGGGCAACCTGATAAAAATAAAGATAATTCAGCACATGGGGGACACGGCGATGGTGGATCAGCCGTCTACGGAACGCACAGCCGACGACATGGTGGCCGAGGCCGATACCGGGGCGCGCAACCCGGCGAACTGGCAGGGCACGCTCATCCTGGGCACCTGCATCGCCTGGTCGCTGTTCCAGCTCTACATCGCCTCGCGCATCCCCGGCATGCTCGCCCAAGCGACGGGTGTCTCGTTCTTCGCCAACGTCGTCACCCAGGCGCGCTTCATCCACCTGGCCTTTGCTATCGGGCTCGCGACGCTGGCCTTCCCGCTGACCAAGACTGCGCCGCGCGACCGCATCCCAGCCTATGACTGGGTGCTGGTGGTGCTGGGCGTGGCCTCCTGCCTCTACCTCGTGGTCTTCCGCAACGAGATCGCCACCCGCCCCGGGCTCTGGTCGACCTCGGACATCGTCATGTCCGCCATCGGCATGGTGGTGCTGATGATCGCCGTCTGGCGCTCGCTCGGGCTGCCGCTGGTGGTGATCGCCTGCCTCTTCATCGCCTTCGCCTTCTTCGGCGGCTACTCGGAATGGGCGCGCAACATCACCAACTACGGCGGTGCATCGCTGTCAAAGGCGCTCGGGCACTACTGGATGCAGACCGAGGGCGTGTTCGGCGTGGCGCTCGGCGTCTCGACCACGATGATCTTTCTCTTTGTGCTGTTCGGCGCCATTCTCGACCGCGCCGGCGGTGGCAACTGGTTCATTCAGGTCGCCATCGCGCTGCTCGGCGCGCTGCGCGGGGGGCCGGCCAAGGCCTCGGTCCTGAGCTCGATGCTCACCGGCATGATCTCGGGCTCGTCCATCGCCAACACCGTGACCACCGGCACCTTCACCATCCCGCTGATGAAGCGCATCGGCTTCCCGGCGGAAAAGGCCGGTGCCGTCGAGGTCGCCTCCTCGACCAATGGCCAGCTGACCCCACCAGTCATGGGCGCCGCGGCCTTCCTGATGGTCGAATACGTCAACATCCCCTACATCGACGTCGTCAAACACGCCTTCCTTCCGGCGGTGATCAGCTACATCGCGCTGCTCTACATCGTGCACCTCGAGAGCCTGAAAATGGGGCTCAAGGGGCTCGAGAAGCCCGGCCGCAAGATCGGCGTTCTGATGATCGCGATCCTGTTCCTGTCGGGCTTCATCGTGCTCGGCATCCTGACCTTCCTGATGATCGGGCTGCGAATGATCCTCGACCCGATCATGGGCGGATCGATCTACGTGGCCGTGGCGCTGGTCGCGGTGCTCTACATCGTGCTGCTGAAGATCGCGGCCAGCATGCCCGAAATCGCCGAGGACACCGACCCCGACGCGCCGCCCAAGGCGCCGCGGCTGACGCCCACGCTGATTGGCGGGCTCTACTTCGCGATCCCGATCTTCATCCTGGTGTGGAACCTGATGGTCCGCACCGACACGCTGGACCGGCTGTCGCCCGCGCTCTCGGCCTTCTGGGCCACGATCTTCATGATCGTGATCGCGCTCACTCACCGCCCGATCAAGGCCGCCTTCCGCGGTCATGACGTGGGCGCCGAAGCCCGCGCCGGCTGGGGCGATTTCATCCAGGGCCTGATCCTTGGCGCGCGCAACATGATCGGCATCGGCGTCGCGACGGGTGCTGCGGGCATCATCGTGGGCACGATAAGCCTCACCGGCGCGCACCAGGTCATCGGCACGGTGATCGAGGTGATCTCGGGCGGCAACCTGATGGTGCTGCTGATCCTCGTGGCGATCCTGTCGCTGATCCTCGGCATGGGCCTGCCCACCACGGCCAACTACATCGTGGTCTCGTCGCTGATGGCGCCGGTGATCATCAGCGTCGGCGCGCAGGCGGGGCTCGTGGTGCCACTGATCGCGGTGCACATGTTCGTCTTCTACTTCGGCATCCTCGCCGACGACACGCCACCGGTGGGCCTCGCGGCCTACGCCGCGGCGGCAATTTCGCGCGGGGACCCGATCAAGACCGGCCTGCAGGGCTTTGCCTATGACATCCGCACCGCGCTGCTGCCGTTCCTGTTCATCTTCAACACCGACCTGCTGCTCATCGACGTGACCTTCCTGCACGCGGTGTTCATCTTCTTCGTGGCGCTCCTGGCGATGCTGCTTTTCGCCGCCGCGACGCAGGGCTACTTCATCGCCAAGTCGCGGCTCTGGGAAACCGCCGTGCTGCTGCTGATCGCCTTCACGCTGTTCCGCCCCGGCTTCTGGCTCGACCTCGTGGAAGAGCCCTACGTCACTGCCAGCGGCCCCGCCGCGCTCGAGCTCATGGCCGAGGAGCCCGACGGCACCGAGATCCGCCTGCAGATCGTGGGTCCGGATTTCGACACCGGCGAGATGCGGCCGACCACCGTGGTGCTGCCGGCGGTCTCGGGCGACGCCACCGCGGCGCTTGACGCGCAGGGGCTGACGGTGATGCCCGAAGGCGATACCCTGCTGCTGGAAGAGCCCTTCCCCGGCACGCCGTTCTTCGAACAGATCGGGCCCGAGTACGACTATTACGGCGACGATCCGGTGGTGGTCTCGGCGGTCGAGGTGGAGAACGACCGCTTCGCGAAGGAATGGTTCTTCATCCCGGCGCTGCTGCTGCTGGCGGGGATCGTGCTGATCCAGCGCCCGCGCGCCACGCAACCGGCCTTCTGAGGAGGAGAGACGATGTTCCGGACCATCCTGCTGGCAGTCGACATGAACGACCTGCCCGAAAGCGGCCATGTCGCCGAGGCTGCGGTGCGCATGGCGCAATGCGAGGGCGCGACCCTGCACGTGGTGAACGTCATTCCCGGATCGGGGATGGCGATGGTGGGCTCCTATCTTGGCCCCGAACAGGAGCACCGGATCCGCAGCGAGGCCCGAGAGAAGCTCGAGAGCTGGGCCGCCGAGGCGATCCCGTCCGAGGTGCGCGGCTCGCTGCACGTCACGCAGGGCACGATCTACCACGAGATCATCAAGGCCGCGAAAGAGGTCGGCGCCGATGCCATCGTGGTCGGCGCCAACCGCCCGGCACTGAGCGACTACCTCGTCGGCCCCAACGCCGCCCGCGTCGTCCGCCACGCACCGCAATCGGTGCTGGTGATCCGCTGAGCGCCTTCCCCGTCGTCCCCCTGTTCCGGGCCCCGTAGAATGAACATCACCGACGCGTCCGAGGACGACCTGCCCGGCATCCTCGCGATCTACAACGATGCGGTGCGCAACACCGCCGCGATCTGGAACGAGACCGAGGTCGATCTCGGCAACCGGCACGACTGGTGGCAGGCGCGCACGGCGCAGGGCTACCCGGTACTGGTCGCCCGCGACGGCGATTTCGTCGCGGGCTACGCGAGCTTCGGCGACTGGCGCGCCTTCGACGGCTACCGCCACACGGTCGAGCATTCGGTCTACGTCCACCCCGACGCCCGTGGCCGCGGCCTTGCCGGGGCACTCATGGCCGAGCTTGTTGAACGCGCTCGGGCCATGGGCAAGCACATGATGGTCGCGGGAATCGAAAGCGGCAATCTCCCCTCGATCCGCCTGCACGAGCGCATGGGCTTCCGCATCACCGGCGAGATGCCGCAGGTGGGTTGCAAGTTCGGGCGCTGGCTCGACCTCACCTTCATGCAGCTGAGCCTCGACGACCGCGCCGCGCCGGAGGACGCCCAATGATCTGGGCGACGCTTCTGCTGCTGGTGGTCGCGGGCAGCGCGCTGGTGCTGCAGAACGCGCTGATGCTCGAGGCGCGCACGGTCTCGGGTTCGGTCTGGGTGGCGCTTTGGCTGAACTCGGCGGTGGGGCTCGTCGTGCTCACCATCACCGCGCTCGCCACCGACGGCACCGAGGCCTTTGCCCGGCTGGCACAGGGGCGGCTCTGGGTCTTCCTGCTGCCGGGGCTCCTTGGCACGCTCTTCGTCTTCGCGAGCCTCACCGGCTACGCCCGGGTCGGCGCCACGCTGACCATCTCGGCGCTGGTGGCCTCGCAGGTCGTGGCCGGGCTCGGATTCGACCTCTGGCGCGGCACCTCCATCGCGCCCGCCCAGATCGCCGGGCTGGTGCTGCTCGTCGCGGGCGTGGCACTGGTCTTCGGGGCACGCGGCTGAGCCTTCGCCCGTTGCGAGGTTGTGAAGCCTGGCCCTTCCGCCCTATCTAGGGGGCAGCACCGCAGCATTCGGAGACGTCACGTGCAGATTTTCGTGGGCCTGGGCAATCCCGGCGGGAAATACGCCAAGAACCGCCACAACATCGGCTTCATGGCCGTGGACCGGATCGCCGATGATCACGGCTTCGGCCCGTGGCGCACGCGCTTCCAGGGCGAGGTCAGCGAAGGCCGG
>NZ_JAATOS010000245.1:0-6081 GCF_011806505.1 Salipiger sp. HF18
CGGTGACCGCGAAGTGCGAGGTCGTGGTGAAGCTCATCGGGATCAGGCCGAGGAAGTTGGCCACCACGATGAACATGAAAAGCGTCATGATGTATGGGAAGTACACGAGGCCTTCCTTGCCGGTGACGTCCTCGACCATCTTGTGAATGAAGCCGTAGGCGAGTTCGGCGATGGACTGGCTGCGCGAGGGGATGACCGCGCGGCGGCGGGTGCCGAAGACCATCAGGCCGACGATCACGAGGATGGCGATGGCCATCCACAGCGTGACGTTGGTGATGGTGAACATGCCGACTTCGCCATGGCCGAACAGCGGCTTGACGATGAACTGGTCCATCGGGTGGAAGACAAGGCCACCGGCCTCGGCGCCGTGTTCCGCCGTCTCTGCACCGTGCGTCGCTTCAGTCGCCATCGCGATCCCTCTTCTCGTCCTCTCCGGCCTTGGTGGCCAGTTGTTTCTCCTGGATCTCGGCGGCGGAGCGCATCATCACCCGGATGCCCGCCACGATCCCCAGCACTGTGAACAGCACCATAAGCCACGGTCCGGTGCCCAGCAGCACGTCGAGCCCGTAGCCGATGCCGAAGCCGATCCCCAGACCGGCGACCATCTCGGTCACCATCCGCCACGCGAGCTGCGCCTGCGAATAGTGCTCCTCCTGGTGGGTCCGGTCGCTTGCCCGGGCAGCCTTGGCCGCCGCGATCTTCGCCTCCAGCGCGTCGAGTTGCCGCTTCGGATCGGGATCGCTCACCGTCTTCTTCCCTGAGGAGTTCCGGGATGTTGCTATGCGGCGGGGGGCCCCGAGTCAAGAAGTGGTGAACGGTTGATTTCGACAGAATAAACCACTGTAATTATTATTCTTTCCCTCAGGCAACCAGTGCCCACCCGGGCCCGCACTACCGGGTTAGCGCCAACAGGGCCGGATTTGCATATTCAACTCCGCGGTTGAGCGTGTGACGGCGGCACCTTGACGGGCGGCGGCGTGGCACCGCTTATGGCGGCATGTCAGACACGCTCTCCACCGTCTTCGCCGCGCTCGCCGACCCGACCCGCCGCCGCATCCTCGCGATGCTGCTCGAGGACGACATGGCGGTGACCGACGTGGCCGAGCCCTTCGAGATGTCGCTGGCGGCGATCTCGAAGCACCTCGGCGTGCTGACCCGCGCCGGGCTCATCAGCCAGGAACAGCGCGGGCGGGTGAAGTGGTGCAAGCTCGAACCCGACGCGCTGCGCGAGGCCTCGGTCTGGATGGTGGGCTTCGGACTGGTCGAGCCGGTCAACCTCGACGCCTTCGAGCGCTTCCTCGCCGAAGAGCTGGGCGGCGAGCCGGGCACGGGGACCGGCGCCGAGGGCTGAGGTCACTCTTCCTTCAGCAGCAGCACCAGCGCGACGACGGTCAGCACCACGCCGCCAAGGATCAGCGCCGGCGGCACGCCCTTGCCCAGCACGATCTGCCACAGGATCACCCAGGACGGCGTGAGGTAGGTGTAGGCCATGACCTTGGCCGAGGGCAGCCGCAGCGCCGCGAATTGCAGCAGCACGAAGGTCGCCGCCGTCGCCGCCACCGCAGTATAGACGATGGTCACCCAGACCACCGTCGGCAACGCCGCCCAGTCCGTCGCCAAGAGCGGCTTCCAGCCCCAGATCAGCAGCAGCACCGCGCCGGCGAGGTTGGTCCAGAGCGTGAAGACCAGCGCCGGCTCGCCCCGGTTCGGCTGGGGAACCAGGGGGGGGTAGACCGGGGGGGCGCCGCCCCCCAAAAAGTAGATCACCCCCCCCCCCCCGACCCCGCCCCGCATCGGCGCCTGCAGGTCGGCACGAAAGACCCCCCAGAGCGCCCCTGCCCCGCCGATGGCGAGCGCCAGCGCCATGCGCGGCGTCATGTGCTGCCGCACCAGCAGCCAGCCGAAGCCCGCGGCCATGAGCGGGGTCAGGGTGAACACCGCCGACATGCTCACCGGGGCGCCGGTCTTGAGCCCCTCGAACATCAGGACGAAATAGGCGACCAGCAGTCCGCTGAGCACGAGGTAGCGCCACGGCGCCGCCAGCGACGCCCGCGTGACCTTGCCGCTGGCCCCCGCCACCACGGCGAGGATGACCCCTGCGAGCACGAAGCGCACGGCGTTGAGCGCGGTGGGGGCGATATGCGGGGCGGCCATCGACCCCAGCGCGAAAGATCCCGCGACCAGCGCCGAGAAGGCGAGCATCGCGAGGTGGCCCCGGGCCTGGGGGCTCACGCGCTGTCCCGCTCGGCGGCGTAGGCCTTGAGGTGGCGCAGGAAGGCCTGGACCTTGGGCGTGCGGTGCAGGTCGACGTGGGTCACCAGCCACAGCGGCGAGGACCAGTCCTCGCGCGGGGCCAGGATCTGCACCAGCTCGGGATCCTTGGCGGCCAATTGCACGGCGATGAAGCCGAGACCCGCGCCCGCGCGCACCGCCTCCTGCTGGACGCGACCGTCCTCGGTGCGGAAGACCACGCGCTCGAAGGGGATGTTGCGCTTCATCCAGATGGCGTAGGGCGCGCGCGAGTCCGGGTCGTCGTGGCCGACGAAATCATGGTCGCGCAGGGCCTCTTCGTCCGCGGGCATGCCGCGCGCCTCGATGTAGCTCCTGGAGCCATAGAGCGCGACCGCCTGCCGGGCGAAGGACTGCACCACGTTGTCGGGCTCCTGCGGGACCGAGCCCGCGCGCAGGGCCACGTGGGCCTCGCCGTACTCCAGCCGGAACAGCCGCGCGCCGGTCAGGTAGCGCACCACGATCTCGGGGTAGGCCTGCTGGAACGAGGCCAGCGCCCCCACCATCAGCGGCGAGAAGTTGATCAGAGAGGTGACCATGAGCTCGCCCGAGACGCCCTCGCCCTGCCCCTTGATGCGACCGGCAAGCTGCGAGAACTGGTCGTCGGTGGTCTGCGCCACCCGGGCGAGGTCCTGCCCTGCCTCGGTGGGGGTGTACCCGCGCGCATGGCGCTGGAACAACTTCACCCCGAGCCGGGCCTCGAGCGCGTCGATATGGCGGATCACCGTCGCGTGGTGGACCCCCAGCACTTCCGCCGCGCCGCTGACGGTTCCCAGCCGGGCGACCTGAAAGGCGGTGCGGATCTCGTCCCAGTTCGTCATCTGAGCTTACCCGTGCATGACTTCACATTGCCCCCGGTATGACGCGGGAAGGTTCGCAAATGCAAGGGAAGAGGCACATTTCCGTCAGATCACTGCGCAGCGATCTCGCTGGAGGGGCACGGCAGGGCCGGATGGGGCCATCGTGACCCCGAAACATGACGGCCGGGCAAGAAGACGCCGGACAAAAAGAAATGCGCCCGGACCAGCCGGGCGCATCTCGGAAACTCTGGGACCGGCACCGCGAGGGCGCCTGATCGCTGTGCCGATTATTCGGCTGCGGTCGAGGTCGTGGTGCTCGAGCTCGAGGAGTCGCCGCCCGAAGCTGCGATGGCGAGCAGGGCTGCACCACCGGCGAGAGCTGCGATGGCTGCCGGGCTCATCGACGGAGCAGCGGCCAGCGCGTAGGGGTCATCCTCGACGATCACTTCAGTCGGGCCAGCTGCGAAAGCGGCGGAGGTGGCCAGCATGCTGACGATGGCGGCCGAGGTCATAAGCGTTTTCAGTTTCATGCGTCACCTTCAAAAATGGGCGTTTCTAGGGTCGTCTTACCGGCTGAGCGCCGAATCGGCCAGCACGAATTCTCGCACTGGCAGCATTACGCTCAGAAAGTAGCATGTTGTGCCATTTTTGCGCAACTGCCACTTCAATCCCTGTCGCCACAACGAAAATCCGCCCGCGCTCGCATCACGAAGCACCGACTGGGAAGCGGAACGCGCGGAAGCAAAACTTCGTTCCCGCATGCCGTCAAAAGCCCCCGAGCCTTGACTCGTTGGCCCGCGAGGCGTATCTGCGCAGCCAATTCCGGACGCACATCATGCCTCCGGTCCCTTGGGGTATGCCCGGGATCGCCCTCCGTCAGCGCGTTGCGCCCACGGGGGCTGTTTCGCATTGGGCCTTTTCGCCCCGATGGCATCATCGCGCCGCCGACCCTATCTCGGGGAGGCACAAGGACAACAGACGGGAGGCCCGAGGCCCCATGTTCGAGAATCTATCCGAGCGCCTTGGCGGCGTCTTCGACCGGCTGACGAAACAGGGCGCCCTCTCCGAGGATGACGTCCGCACCGCCCTCCGCGAGGTGCGCGTGGCGCTGCTCGAGGCCGACGTCTCGCTGCCGGTCGCACGGCAGTTCATCAAGGCGGTCGAGAAGAAGGCCACCGGCGCCGCGGTCACCAAGTCGGTGACCCCGGGACAGCAGGTCGTGAAGATCGTCCATGACGAGCTGATCGCGGTCCTCGCCGGCGAAGGCGAGCCCGGCGCGCTGCGCATCGACAGCCCGCCCGCGCCCATCCTGATGGTCGGCCTGCAGGGCGGCGGCAAGACCACCACCACCGCCAAGCTCGCCCGCCGTCTCAAGGAGCGCGACCACAAGAAGGTCCTGATGGCCTCGCTCGACGTGAACCGTCCGGCGGCCATGGAGCAGCTCGAGATCCTCGGCAAGCAGATCGGCGTCGACACCCTGCCCATCGTCAAGGGCGAGGACCCGGTGGCCATCGCCAAGCGCGCCAAGACCCAGGCGGCGCTCGGCGGCTACGACGTCTACATGCTCGACACCGCCGGCCGCCTGTCGATCGACGAAGAGCTGATGGCGCAGGTCGAGGCGGTGCGCGACGTCGCCAACCCGCGCGAGACGCTGCTGGTGGTCGACGGCCTCACCGGCCAGGACGCCGTGCACACGGCCGAGAACTTCGACAGCCGCATCGGCATCACCGGTGTCGTGCTGACCCGGATGGACGGCGACGGCCGCGGCGGTGCCGCGCTGTCGATGCGTGCCGTCACCGGCAAGCCGATCAAGTTCGTCGGCCTCGGCGAGAAGATGGACGCGCTCGAGACCTTCGAGCCGGACCGTGTCGCGGGCCGTATCCTCGGCATGGGCGACATCGTTGCGCTGGTGGAAAAGGCGCAGGCCACGCTCGAGGCCGAGCAGGCCGAGCGCATGATGAAGCGCTTCACCAAGGGTCAGTTCAACATGAACGACCTGAAGATGCAGATCGAGCAGATGATCAAGATGGGCGGCATGGAAGGCATGATGTCGATGCTGCCCGGGGCCGCCAAGATGGCCAAGCAGATGGACGGCGCCGGCATCGACGACCGGATGCTGAAGCAGCAGATCGCCCTCATCAACTCCATGACCAAGAAGGAGCGCGCCAACCCGCAGATCCTTCAGGCCTCGCGCAAGAAGCGTATCGCGGCCGGTGCGGGCATGGACGTTTCGGACCTGAACAAGCTGCTCAAGATGCAGCGCCAGATGTCCGACATGATGAAGAAGATGGGCAAGATGGGCAAAGGCGGTATGCTGAAACAGGCCATGAAGGGCATGTTCGGCAAGGGCGGAATGCCCGAGGGCATGGACCCCAGCCAGATGGACCCCAAGCAGCTCGAGGCCGCCGCCAAGGCGATGGGCCGCAAGCTGCCCGGCGGCATGGGTGGGATGGGCGGAATGCCCGGCATGGGCGGCGGCGCGCTGCCCCCGGGCCTCAGCGGTTTCGGTAAGAAGAAGTAAATGCCCGCCCCCGCCCTCCATACCCCGCGGCTGACCCTGCGTGGCCACGTGATGGCCGATCTCGAGGCGCTCTGCGATCTCCTCGGGACCGACCGCGCGCGCCACATGGGCGGGCCGCTGCCGCGTCTGGAGGCATGGCGCTGGATGGCGTCCGAGGTGGCGATGTGGGACCTGATGGGCCACGGAGTCTGGGGCATCGAGACCCGCGATGGCACCTTCCTCGGCCAGATCGGGATCACCCGGCCGCCGCATTTCCCCGAGGCCGAGCTCGGCTGGACCCTGCTCGAGGATGCCGAGGGCGCGGGCTACGCCTCCGAGGCCGCGCAGGCGGTGCTGCTCTGGGCGTGGGAGAACGGCTTTAGCTCGCTGGTGTCCTACATCACCCCCGAGAACGACCGCTCCGTCGCGCTGGCGAAGCGGCTCGGCGCGATCCACGACCCCGAGGCGGCGCTGCCCGAGGGCGAGACCCCT
>NZ_JAATOS010000246.1:0-6063 GCF_011806505.1 Salipiger sp. HF18
GCAGGAAATGCAATTTGGCAGCGTTACACTTGTCAACCAGACCACCGCCCCTCAGCGCAGCGCTTTCATCCAGCGGCAAGCTGAGGGGCGGGCGGCACTAGCCGCCGTTTTGATCCTGAGTGTCGGGTGTCGCGTGTCGCGTGTCGCTTCGCTCCCCGCGACACCCGACACTGACACTATAGGGCTTGAAGACTAGGCTCCGGAGGGCTGAAGACTAGGACTGGGAGTGTTCATGACTAGGATTGGGAGTGCTGGCGACTAGGATTGGGCGTGGTAGCGACTAGGTCTCGGAGGGGTATGACTAGGTATTTACAACTAGTTATCTACAAACTAACCTAGTCTAATGAGAGAACTTACGGTGCCATCCAGCGTTGTCGCGCTTCGATCCGATTTGCCCCTCGCCCCGGCGATGGTCTCAGCCATTTGGGAAATTGCAGCGGCCCTAGATGAGCAGCGTATACCAGCGACACTGGAGAATGCCGTGTGGCTGGAAGTCCCCACAAAGCGGCTGCGCGGAGAGGGCTCGAGAGCTGATAACGTCTGGCTGCGTGAGTGCCTACGGAGACTGACAAAGGTCGAGCTCTCAGGTGAGCACAAAGGCGATCCTTGGGGCGCTGTCGTCCTAGCTCAATGGCATATCGTTCAAGGCGGAAGTGTTGCGCGCCTCTTGATCCCGCCAGCTGGCGTCCATGCTCTTCGTAGCCCGACAACCTTCACGAAGATCGAGGCCACCGCCGCGCACCAGCTGAGCGGCCACGGACGCCGCCTCTATACGATCCTCGCAGACAAGAAGCGTCTCGGACGCCCTCACTGGACATTCAGCGTGGAAGAGCTTCGCGCCCTGCTCGGCGTCGATGACAAGAAGTCCTACTCCCGCTGGAACAACTTTCGACAATGGGTCCTCGAACCGGCGCTGGAAGGGATCAACGACTACGGGACTGTCACGGTGAAAATGACCCCAGAGAAGCGTGGACGATCAGTTCACGCTGTTCGCTTCGATTGGCGTTGGAAGGACCCGCATGACGCGGCTGAGACCGCGATAGAGAACGAGCGGCACAGCTCGACGCGCCGCAAGCGGCAAGATACCGACGACGCCCCGCCGATGATCGAAGAGCCGAAGGAGGCCGCACGTCTCTGGTGGGAGAAGCTAAGCGATGCCGAACGAGACTCTTGGGCCGATCACATAGGCAGAGAGACGGAAATCGGCGGTATTATGCGCTCACGGCCGGAGCGGATCATCCGCGAGATGGCATTTGAAGAGAGCGGGAAAGCTTTACCACCCACTCCGGCAAAGACGCCACAAGACCAGGAAAGGGGGTAAAACATGGCAAACCTTTCCCTCAGAGAGGCGGTAAAGGCTTTCGACGTCTCACGCCCAACCCTCACGAAGGCAATAAATTCAGGGAAAATTAGCGGTGTTCGCAACGGCAAAGGTCAATGGGAAATAGACCCCTCCGAGATGGCAAGAGTTTACCAGCCACGCCAGGCTCAAATAGTAGACAGAGATGTGGAGGAGGAAGCCAACGTTGCCAGCCGGAACATGCAAATTTTCCAAGAAGTAGACAGGCTGAGGTCAGAGCTGGCGCTGACCCAAGCTCGTGCTGAAGCGGCGGAAAAGCTGGCGCAAGAACGTGCCGAACGCATCGAGGATCTCAGACGGATGCTGCCTCCTCCCGCGACCCACACGAAGGCTCGTTCATGGTGGCCGTGGCGAAAGTAGAGAGCGGAACGTGTGTTTCCAGCTACGGTTGTCCCTGAGCCACTCGAACAAGCTGCACTCACAATTGATTAAAATGATAAAAGCTCTGATGTAGCTGATAACTACAGAGATTATGGTACTGTTTGATGATCCCCGCCTTTAGCAATGTAGGAATTCTCCCCCCATACGGGATGTACGGCGCTGCCGATATCGAGGGAAGATCTCCGTATCCTACTGAATTGTTGGTGTTCGTTAAGCGGTTTGCCACGACGGAGGCCCGTACGCAGTTGCTGCAAGGCTTCTTGGAGTATCGACGCCGACTCCGGGACATTGGCCTGACTGAAGGCATACAGTGGGTAGGGGGCAGCTTCGTTGAGGATTGCGAGCTGATACGATCCAGAGCCCCGGACGATATCGACGTTGTGACCTTCTTGCGGCCCTTGGATGACGAGCAAGCTTGGGATGCTCTAGTAGCTGAAAACGATCAACTTTTGATGGATGCCGCCCACACGAAAGAACACTTTCGATGCGATGCCTACACCTCTGAACTGAACGATGAGATGTTGGAAGAAGTCGCCTACTATTTAACTATGTTCTCGCACCAAAGAGATACTGAAGTATGGAAGGGCATCGTCCAGCTTGAACTCGATGACTATACTGAAGGGCAGGCCATAGCCCTTCTCGCTGAGAGGGCTGCTCAATGGTAGTCAAAGCTAACCTCGACGCTCTACGTAGCGAGATTGCTACCGTCGAGAGGATGTTATCGAGGAAGAGTTCAAAGAGTCCTCTGGGCCGTAAATCTTTGGAGCGGCGCTTGGAAAACTTGCGGGCGCTACTGGATGACGGTGTGTCTTCTCCAGACCAACACGCCTCTGTAGCTCTTATCTTTGACGGCGATCCGGTTGTCGGAGCGAAGTCGATTAACATGGGCTTCGCTTCTCAGGCACTCAAGCAGTACCAAGACCTCATCCAGAGCGTCATATCGCAGGGTTCAGATGAGCAAGCCGCGCCACCCCGGCGGGGGAGGACGAAAAGCTCTCCTCCTCCAGGGGAGCTTTTCATATCAGGCGTCATGCACGGCTCTTTCGGATTTGTCCTAGAGGAAGACAGTTCGCAGCTCGAACTACTGAACACTAGAACAAAAGAGGCCGTGGTTTCGGCAGACAATTTTCTGCAAACCACGTCTAGTCCTGAGGCTGATTTTGATCAGCTTCTCTCCGAGGTGGACACCAAGGTCTTTCAACGATTGAGAGCCTTCATCCGCACTCTCCATGATGCAGACGCAGTTCTCCGCATCTCCGAGAGAGATCGGACCATCAGTCTAGACGCCAAGAACCTATCCGTAGCTCATGAACGAGTGATGAGGAGCGATATACTAGAGCGAGAAACCGTGATGCGTGGCTGGCTAATCGGCTTCAGTCCTGTGAAGCGAACTTTCGACTTTAGAGACGCCGAGACCGATACCCTAGTGACCGGCAAGGTGTCACCGTTCATGGCGCTCCAAACGTTGCAGACCTTACAAGAGCTGACCGAGCATGATGAGGCCCAAGCGATGTCACTAGGAAGGCGCTATGTCGCTAACATCCATATCAAGGATGTTGAGAGAGCGGATGGCACCCCTCTACCGACCAGGTACACGCTGCTCAGCCTAACCCCGGAATAGAACGAAACCCTCAGCCAGATTTTGAGGTGGGCTTAGCCTTCACCGGCCGCTTCAGCGGCTTCTTCTGGGCAGTCGATTTCTGTTCTTCTTCTTTTGGTATGAGCTTTCCGTCATCTCCGACGTCGTCAGGATCAAAAATAGATAGCTCATTCGCCCTGATGATTAGAGCTTGCCACTTACGTTCGGAAACCTTTCCCTCAAGCTGTGCACGCTTGATGACGTAGTACGGGTTGTAAACGACCGCATAAGAGATTGGTCCGAGAGGGCCATCTTTAAGAGAGATAAACCCAAGTTCGCCCAAGCGAAGCATTCGATCTTTCCACGTTCTCAGAGCGCGTTGCCCTTCGAACCCAGCATGGAAAGCCATCTCCTCAGGCCTGTTCAGGGTGAGAAACTGCTCTTCTCGCAAACGAGACCAGAGCTCGAGGTAGGTTCGACTAACTGGATAGCCCTTCCCTGACATCTCATCCATGATGTTCATCATCAGGGGCATAAGGCGAGGCATGGCTACCCACCCCTCGTTCTCGAGCCTCCAAACCTCATCCGGGTTCAGGTCAGGCCAAATCTTCGACCTAGCATCGAGCTGTCTTTGAAGGATCTGGCGTTTACCGCGTACAGCCATGGCACCTCACAATAAAAACGGGGCCAGGTTTGGAAGCCGGCCCCTTCGCTCGAAGCGGCCCATCACCCCGTAGGATAGGCTCTGAAGATTCGGCTGGTTTTGGAGACCCGCTACACTTCTGCTCTAACGATGAGCCATAAGTAGCGCGCCTATGTGTCAAGGTCAACCTCTAACTTTTACCATTAGCAACAAACAGACGTCAACACAATAAACTTCTTACCACCTGTCATTCACTAAATATGTTCACCTCAGCACACCAGTGCGCGCATATGCGCGCACTGGATTGAAATTAAACCTTCCAGAACATGAGCTTGAAGTTAAGACATTGGTATCGAGGTATCAGGTATCGGGGTATCGGCGGTATATCGGTATCACGGTATCGGGGGATAAATAAGGGGGGCGGCCCCTCCCCGGGCGAGCCACTTTTTTGATACCAGCCTTTAGGCCGTTGTGAGCCAGGCGACGACGGACCTGGCGGCAGGCGCATCCCGAACAGCTTTCACCGGGATGCCATGAGTTACCAAGACCATCACTGTCATACACAGGGGGCCAACATCTCGCGGGAGGTCCAGGAGGGCGCAGCGTCTCCGGCCCAGTGGCAATTAGCGGAGCGGCTCGTAGAGAATTGCCTAGTGGGTTGTCATTTGAAATGACAACTCTCCCCGGCCTCCCTACGCTGCCCCCATGTTCAAGGCAGCTATCCGCGTCAACAAGATGACCACCATCGCCCAGCTTCGCGGGGCGTCCCTTCATGCGCAGCGTCACGACGAGACGGGCAAGGCCCGGGTCCGGGAAGATGCGGAACCCGGCTTCGGCCTCGCCTGGTCGAAGGCCGAGGCCGACCGCGACTACCTCGCCGCCTTCAAGGCGCACAAAGCCGAGCTTGGGGCCGGCGAGCGGAAAGGCTCTCCCCTCTGCCTGCAAGCAATCTGCGTCGTGTCCCCGGAATGGGTGCAGGAGGCCGGAAACCTCCATGACCCGGAGAACCCGCACAACCGCCAGCTCTTCGATCAGGCGAAGGCATGGGCCGAGAGCTGGGGCGGCAAGGGATCGGTGATCGCCACCCGCCTCGATCTCGATGAGAAGGGCGGCGCCGTGGTCGACGTGATGGTCTCCCCGGTCCGGGAAAGCCGGGGCAAGCCGGTGATCTCGACCAACAAGGCGCTGCAGGAGCTGAAACAGGACACCGGCGAGCGGAACGAATACTCCGCCCTGCAAACATCCTGGGCCGATTGGTGCCGCGAGCATTTGGACGCCGAGATCGTGCGCGGCACCCGGAAAGAGATCACGCAGCGCCAGCATCTGTCGCCGGAAACCTATGGCGCGGTCATGGACAAGGCCCGGTCAGATCTACAGAGGCCCGTAGAGAGCGTCAGAGAGGCCCTACAGGGCGCTGAGCTGTCTTGGGGTGATGCAGACCTCCTGAGGGACTACCTGCTTCTCAGAGGCGAAATTAGCCGCCACAGGGACGATCCCCGCGGCTACACCCCGCCGGAGGGGGATCTCGACCGGGAGGGGGTCGAAACCTACACCAACCTCGAGTCGAACACATGGAAGCTCATCAGCGCCTTCCGCAGAGGCGCAGAGAGCGTCGTGTCGGCAGCTTACCGCTTCGGGATGGGGTGGGACCGCCTGAAGCAGCAGGACGGCCATGAGGCGGGCCGTGCGTGGTTCCCTGCGCTTGCCGACCGGCTGCACCTCGGGGCGGTGATCGCCAAATGCGGGGACTTCTGCGCTGAGGCAGAGGCCTTCGTGAAAAATCTGCGTATCGAGAACCCAGAAAGCCACCTGTCATCGCGCATCCTCTGGCCACTCGGATCACAGGAACTGGTGGAGCGCTACGATCGCCATCTGGGCCTGTCTGCTCCCCAGCACATCCGACCTGCCCACCAAGAGCGAACCCTCGAGGTTGAGAAGGCTCGTGATGAAGAGCCGCTTCAGGAGCAGCGTAGCCGCAGCCGAGACCGTGGAGACGATTACGGTCTGTAAGGGTGGGACTGTAGCAGGAAATGCAATTTGGCAGCGTTACACTTGTCAACCAGACCACCGCCCCTCAGCGCAGCGCTTTCATCCAGCGGC
>NZ_JAATOS010000247.1:0-6017 GCF_011806505.1 Salipiger sp. HF18
GCCTCGAGCACCTCGTGACAGCGCAGGCAACGCGCCGTCTCGCCGGGCGCCACAGGGCGTTCGACGTAAAGTGCATCGCAGGAGGGGCAGGCCATAAGCGCCTCGGGCGCGGGCAGCTCGGCCGGGGATTCGGCTGTCATGCGGCTCAATCTAGAGCGATGGGCAGTGCGGGGAAAGTGGCCGCGCCGCAGCATGCCGCCGGGTGTGTTCCGGCGACCAGCCGCGGGCGGCGGGCGGGCGCCTCAGCGCCAGTCCAGGACGACCTTGCCCGAGACCCCGCTGCGCATGGTCTCGAAGCCCTCGCGGAAGTCGCGGGCGCTGAAGCGGTGGGTGATCACGCGGCGCACGTCGAGCCCGTTCTCGAGCATCGCGATCATCTTGTACCAGGTCTCGAATATCTCACGGCCGTAGATGCCCTTGAGGGTGATCGCCTTGAACACGATGCGCGACCAGTCGACCGGGCTCTTGCCCGGCGGAATGCCCAGAAGCGCAATGCGCCCGCCCATCACCAGGCTTTCGACCATCTGGTCGAGCGCC
Source organism: Salipiger sp. HF18 (assembly GCF_011806505.1). Lineage (NCBI taxonomy): Bacteria > Pseudomonadati > Pseudomonadota > Alphaproteobacteria > Rhodobacterales > Roseobacteraceae > Salipiger > Salipiger sp. HF18. Next base: position 538 of record NZ_JAATOS010000247.1, read on the forward strand.
GCCTGGTTGCCGGACATCTCGAGGCCCACGTCGAAGCCCTCCTTCATCTTCAGCCGGTCGATGACGTCGCGCAGGTCCTCCTCGGCCACGTTCACCGGCACCACGTCGGCGACCTTTGCGGCAAGCTCGAGCCGCGCCGGGTTCACGTCGGTGATGACCACGTGCCGGGCCCCCACGTGGCGCGCCACGGCGGCCGCCATGATGCCGATGGGCCCCGCGCCGGTGATCAGCACGTCCTCGCCCACGAGGTCGTAGCTCAGCGCCGTGTGCACGGCGTTGCCCAGCGGGTCGAGGATGGCACCGATCTCGTCGTCCACCGCCCCGGGCAGCGGCACCCCATTGAAGGCCGGCAGGCGCAGGTACTCGGCAAAGGCCCCCTGCTCGTTCACCCCGATGCCGCGCGTCTCGGGGTCGAGATGGAAGCGCCCGGAGCGGCTCTGGCGGCTCTGGTGGCCGATCAGGTGTCCCTCGCCCGAACAGCGCTGGCCGATCTCGAGCCCGCGCACGTCGCGGCCCAGCTCGACGATTTCGCCCGCGAACTCGTGCCCGGTGATGAGCGGCACCGGCACCGTGCGCTGCGCCCAGGCGTCCCAGTTCCAGATGTGGATGTCGGTGCCGCAGATGCCGGTCTTGTTGATCCGAATAAGAACATCCTCGGGTCCGATCTCGGGCACCGGCGCCTCGACCATCCACAGGCCGGTCTCGGGCTTCGACTTCTCGAGGGCAAGCATCTGGTTGGTCATGTCAGGACTCCGGTGTCGCGGCCCGCCTGCGCGAAGGCGGCAAGGGCATCGTCGAGGTCGGCGCGGGTGAGCGCCGCGTTCATCTGGGTGCGGATGCGGGCACGACCCTTGGGCACCACGGGGAAGAAGAAGCCCGAAACGTAGACGCCGAGCTCGTAGAGCCGCTGCGCCATGGCCTGCGCCTTGCGGGCGTCATAGAGCATGACCGGAACGATCGGGTGCTCACCCTGAAGCAGGTCGAACCCCGCCGTTGTGAGCCCCTCGCGCCAGTAGCGGGCGTTCTCGAAGAGCTGCGCGCGCAGGTCGTCGCCCTGCTCGACCAGATCCAGCGCGGCGAGCCCGGCAGCCACCACCGCAGGCGGCAGCGCGTTGGAGAAAAGGTAAGGCCGCGCCCGCTGGCGCAGCAGGTCCACCACCTCCTGCGGGCCGGCGATGTATCCGCCAAGCGCGCCGCCAAGCGCCTTGCCCAGCGTGCCGGTGAGGATGTCCGCCCGCACCCCGAAGTGCATCGGCGTCCCCTGCCCCTTCGGCCCCATGAACCCGGTGGCGTGGCAGTCGTCGACCATCAGGAGCGCGTCGTAACGGTCGGCCAGCGCCCGGATTTCGGGCAGCTTCGCGAGATAGCCGTCCATCGAGAACACGCCGTCGGTGGCGATCATGATGTGCCGCGCCCCATCGGCGCGGGCGGCCATCAGCTGCGCCTCGAGGTCGTCCATGTCGGAATTGGCGTAGCGATAGCGCTTCGCCTTGCAGAGCCGGATGCCGTCGATGATCGAGGCATGGTTCAGCGCGTCCGAGATCACCGCGTCCTCGGGCCCCAGCAGCGGCTCGAAGAGCGCCCCGTTGGCGTCGAAGCAGGCGGCGAAGAGGATGCTGTCGTCAGTGCCGAGAAAGGCCGCCAGCCGCTGCTCGAGCGCGCGGTGCAGATCCTGCGTGCCACAGATGAAGCGCACCGAGGCCATGCCGTAGCCGTGGTCGTGCATCGCCCGCCCGGCCGCCTCGATCAGCGCCGGATGGTCGGCCAGCCCGAGGTAGTTGTTGGCGCAGAGATTGATGAGCTCGCGCCCGTCGACGCCGACGCGGGTGCCCTGCGGCGAGGTGATGAGCCGCTCGGTCTTCATCAGCCCCTCGGCCTCGATCTCGGCGAGGGTGTCGCGCAGGTGGGTCAGAAAAGCTTGGGCCATGAGTCGCACTCCCGTCGTGGTGTGCGTCTCTTGTCCGCCATCGCGGATTATCGGTCAATATAAAAGATACGCTATCACGGAACTCTGTCCGTTATGGCGTCTCGACGATGAGGAAGCAGCGCGCGCCCTCTCCGCAATCACGGATGGCATGCGCCACGTCCGCCGCATAGCGCGCGGTGTCGCCCGTGCGAAGCGTGTCCTCGGCCTCGCCCGAGCGGATGGTCAGCGCGCCCTCGATCACCGTCAGATGCTCGCGCGCGCCCTGCCCGTGCGGCTCGCTCTCCAGCGCGCCACCGGCGTCGAAACGGATGTCGTAGACCTCGTAGCTGCCGACCTTGCCGGGCTCGGAGAGGATGGTGATGTGGCAGCCCAGCCCGTGGCCGGTGATCACCGGCGCCTGATCGGCGCGGATGACCTCGATTGCGCGGGCCGGCGCCCCGAGGTCGAGAAGCCCGGCGAAATCCACCTGCAACGCGCGGGTGAGGTTCCAGAGCGTCGCCACGGTGGGGTTGGATTCGCCGCGCTCGATCTGGCTCACCATCGAGCGGCTCACGCCCGACAGCTTCGCCACGGCGTCGAGCGACAGGCCCTTGGCCTGCCGCGCGTCCTTCAGCCGTCCGGGAATGCGGCCGAGCACCGCGTCTGCATCATGATCCGTCATGACGGATGGCATGACCGACCCGGAGGCCGCCGTCAACGCTCAGTTCAGGCGGCTGACGATGACGGTGACCTCGGGCTTCTTGCCGATCTCGTTCTGCGAAGAGTTGCGCACGGTCCGGCGCATGTCCTCTTCGAGCTTGTCGTCGTCACGAAGCGCCTTGTCGCCCGCCCGGCCAAGGTACTGGCTCAGGTCCTCTTCCAGCACGTCGACCAGCGGCGCGTTGCTGCGGCCGATCTCGGGCAGGCCCATGACCTCGCACCACGGCTCGCCGAGCGGCTCGTCGTCTTCGTCGAGGATCACGGTCACGATGACATGGCCGTTGAGCGCCATCCGGATGCGGTCGCGCACGATGCCGTCGAGCGCGCCGATCTGCACCGACCCGTCGAGGTAGGTGCGGCCCGCGTCGATCCATTCGGCCACCGTGGGCTCGTTGCCGGAGAGGTCGATCATCATGCCGTTGACCGCCAGCACCCCGGCCCGGCCCCGCGCCTTGGCAAGCTTCACGTGCTCGCGCAGGTGGCGGTGCTCGCCGTGCATGGGGATGACGATCTGCGGCGACACGATGTCGTGCAGGCGCACAAGGTCCGGCCCGTTGGCGTGGCCCGAGACGTGGTACTTGCCGCCCGAGTCATCGACCACGTCTACCCCGCGCTCGGAGAAGTTGTTCATGATGCGGATGACGTCCTTTTCGTTGCCCGGAATGGTCTTCGACGAGAACAGGAACAGGTCGCCTTCCTTCAGCTCGATGCCGTTGTACTTGCCCCGCGACAGCTGCGCCGAGGCGGCGCGGCGTTCGCCCTGGCTGCCGGTGACGATCAGCATCAGGTTGTCGCGCGGGATCTCCGCCGCTTCCTCGGGGCTGACCACCTTGGGGAAGCCGGTCAGCACGCCGGTCTCGATGGCGGCCTCGATCATCCGGCGCATGGCGCGGCCCAGCAGGCAGATCGAGCGGCCCGCCTTGGAGCCCGCCTCGGCCAGCGTCTTCACCCGCGCCACGTTCGAGGCAAAGGTGGTGGCGACGACCATCTGCGGCGCGGCCGAGACCAGCTCCTCGATGTTGGGGCCGACCTCGGATTCCGAGCGGCCGGGGTTGGGCGAGAACACGTTGGTGGAGTCGCAGACGAGCGCCTTGACGCCGCCCGCCGAGACCTCGGCCCAGAGCTCGGGATCGAAGGCCTCGCCCACCACGGGGCTCGGGTCGAGCTTGAAGTCGCCCGAGTGGATCACCCGGCCGCCGGGCGTGTCGATGACCAGCGCCGAGCTCTCCGGGATCGAGTGCGAGATCGGCAGGAAGCCCACCTCGAACGGGCCCAGCTTGGTGGTCTCGGGCCACTTCGAGCAGGTCTTCACAGTCTCTTCCGAGTAGCCGTATTCCGCCAGCTTCTGCCGCGCGAGGTTGGCGGTGAAGGCACGCGCGTAGATGCGCACGCCAAGCCGCTCGAAGCAGTGGCCGACGGCGCCGATGTGGTCCTCGTGCGCGTGGGTGATGAACACCGCCTCGATGCGCTCGCGGTTCTGCTCGAGCCAGGCGATGTCGGCGAAGATGATGTTGACGCCGGGGGTGGTGTCCATGTCAGGGAACGCCACGCCGAGGTCGACGACGATGAGCCGCTCGGCCCCGGGCTCGCCGTAGCCGTAGACATAGCAGTTCATGCCGATTTCGCCCGCCCCGCCGAGGGGCAGATAGATGATACGTTGTGTGGTCATGAGGACTCCTGCCTCTTGTTGTAGTCGTGGATGACGGTCAGACCATGCATCGTGAGCGCATCCACCCACTCGTCGAAAAGGTCTTCGGATTGCTGGAAAAGCGGTGCCAGCCCACCTGTCGAGATGACCTTCATCGGCCGGTCGCGTTCGGCCTTGATGCGGTCGCAGATTTCACGGACGAGGCCGATGTAGCCCCAGAAGACGCCGGATTGCATGCAGGCGACGGTGTTGGTGCCCACCACCCGCTGCGGTTTGGAGATGTCAACGTGCGGCAGGGCGGCGGCGGCAAGGTGCAGCGCCTCGAGGCTGAGGTCCCCGCCGGGCGCGAGGCCGCCGCCGATATAGGCGCCGTCACTGGCCACCACGTCGAAGGTGGTGGCGGTGCCGAAGTCGACCACGATCAGGTCGCCGCCGTATAGATCGTACCCCGCCACCGTGTTTACAAGGCGGTCGGGGCCGACATTCGTGCCGACATCGACGCGCGCGTCCACCGGCAGCAGGCAATCGGGCTTGCCCACCACGTAGGGGCGCGTGTTGAAATAGCGGTCGGCGAGGACGCGGAGGTTGAAGACCACGCGCGGCACCGTCGACGAGATGATCACGTCGGTGATGTCGGCCTCGATCTTCTGGAAGGCTATCAGCGTCGAGAGCCAGACGTAGTACTGGTCGGCCGTGCGCTGGTGCTCGGTCGAGGTGCGCCACGTGGCGAGGAACTTCTCGCCGTCCCAGATCGAGAAGACCGTGTTGGTATTGCCGCAGTCGATCGCCAGAAGCATGTCGCTCTCTCCCTCAGAAGAACACGTCTGCCGCGGCAATGGCCTGCCGGCCGCCGCGGGTGGTCAGGATCAGGTTGCCACGCTCGTCGACGGTCTCGAAAGTGCCGACGGTCTCGGCGGTGCCGCTGCGCGCGGTGATCACCTCGCCGAGCCGTGCGGCCCGCGCCAGCCACGCCTCGCGCAGCGGGCTGAAGCCATAGGTGGCAAAGCGCGCCTCGTGCTCGGCGTAGCTCGTGGCCAGCAGGTCGAGGAAGCTCTCGGGATCGATCAGCACGCCGGACTCGGAGAGCAGAGACACCGGGCGCAGCGCGCCGGGCTCGACCTCGCCCGCGTCGGGCGCCTCCGCGAGGTTCACGCCGATGCCGATGGCCAGATGCGCGACGCCGCGCCGTTGGCCGAGGCTCTCGAG